>JANNFT010000338.1:0-1793 GCA_031380185.1 Pseudomonadota bacterium | reverse complement strand
CGGTTCGGTTTTAACGCGACGGCGGCGTCAATCTAAACACTACGCAGAATCATGTACCTCGGAATCGACCTTGGCACGTCGGAAGTTAAACTGCTGCTGCTCGACGCCGATCAACATATTGTCGCGAGTGTCGGCGAACCGTTGACACTATCGCGTCCGCAACCGCTTTGGTGCGAACAGAATCCGGAAGATTGGTGGAATGCAGTCGAACGCGGCGTGGCGCAACTGCGGCAGGCACAGGCGACTGCGCTGGCGGCCGTAACGGCGATCGGATTGTCCGGCCAAATGCACGGGGCCGTGTTGTTGGATAACCAGGATCGTGTGTTACGTCCGGCGATATTGTGGAACGATATGCGATCGAGCGCGCAATGTGAGGAACTGGAAAAATTAGTTCCTACGTCGCGCCAAATCACCGGCAATCTCGCCATGCCTGGTTTCACCGCGCCCAAAATATCGTGGGTCGCACAACATGAACCAGAGGTCTATCGCCATATCGCGAAAGTGCTGCTACCGAAAGATTATCTGCGCCTGAGGCTGAGCGGCGAATTCGTTTCGGATCGGTCCGACGCGGCCGGAACAATGTGGCTTGACGTCAAGCAACGCGATTGGTCCGACGCAATGCTAAACGCAAGCGGATTGCGGCGCGAACACATGCCGCGTCTGGTCGAAGGTTGCCAGCCAAGCGGCACGCTGCGGCCTGCTCTTGCTCGAGCCTGGGGAATGGGCGAGGGCATTATTATCGCGGGCGGAGCAGGGGACAACGCAGCGAGCGCCATCGGCATGGGCACAATCGCAGACGGTCAGGCGTTTATTTCGCTGGGCACATCCGGCGTATTTTTTGTCGCCAATGATAGCTACCGGCCCAACCCGCAGCAAGGCCTCCATACGTTTTGCCACGCGCTCCCGAAAAAGTGGCATCAGATGGCCGTCATTCTTTCCGCCGCGAGTTGTTTACGTTGGGTGACTCAAGCAACCCATGCGGCCGACGAAGTTTCGTTACTAAATGAAATCGAGGCAGCCGATCAAAAAGGGTTTTTGCGCGCGCCCATTTTTTTGCCTTACCTTTCCGGCGAACGCACGCCGCACAACGATCCCAACGCCAAGGGCGTATGGTTCGGACTCAGCCACGACACCGGGCGCGCGGCGCTAGGTTACGCCGTGATAGAAGGTGTAGCGTTCGCGCTGCTGGATGGCTATCGTGCATTGCAATCCGCCGGAACGAATGTCGAACGGGCTGCGCTCGTCGGAGGCGGCAGCAAAAGCCGCTACTGGAGCAGTTTACTCGCCAGCGTTTTAGGATTGCCTTTGGTTCGCCATGGCGGCAGTGATCTTGGCGCGGCCTTGGGCGCGGCTCGTCTAGCGATGCTGGCGAGAAATCCCGATGTTAATGTAGCTACGATTTGCACACCGCCGCCGGTGACGGACGCCATCGAACCGCGATCGAATTTCGCAGACTTTTTGCAGCCTCGCTTCGAACGATTTCAAAAAATATACGCCGCGTTGCGCCCTTCGTTTTCAGAATAACACTACCTGAAAAGCCGCTTCCTGCTTGACTCGCAGCGACGCCATTGCTGAAAGGCAAGTCCCATGCGGTTCCTGGCAAGGGTTAAACCAATTTCGTGAAATGCGCGAATTGCGTAGCGCGCGGCGCACTCGGTTGTCGGGAACGTTTTTTCCTCGTCGCCGGGGGAGTAGAAATAATCCCACAAGTGAGTAAAATCGTGTTTATCCTACCTCAAAGAGTAACTCAATATGAACGCTCCCGAACGCCTCAATTCGATTGCTGACACGCC
>JANNFT010000324.1:0-4025 GCA_031380185.1 Pseudomonadota bacterium | reverse complement strand
ATAAAAACGATTTCATCGACCGGAACCTGCACACCGAGCTTGCGCCTCGCAGCCTCCAGGTCGGCACCGAGCCGATGCGCTCGATCCGTGGCCAACCTAGCGTCGAGCTCGGCAATCGCCTGCGCATCAATGGCCGCCCGAACGGCCTTTTCGCCTTCCAGGCGTGCGGACCTTACTGCTGCTTCGGCTAGCTGCAATCGCTCGGCTGACATCGTGGCGTCACTTTTCGCCGTCTGGATCGCCAATTCGCCCTCTAAGTTAGCTTTCGCAGCGGCGGCGCGTGCGACGTCGAGTTTGGCATCGGCGGCGGCACGGGCTGTTTCTGGCTGTCTTGGGTCCAGCGCGATCAAAGCCCGCTCGGCAATTTGAGCCCTTAGCTCGGCTGCGGCGGCGGCATTGGCATACTCCGCTTTCGCGCGCTCGGATGCTACGATTTGAGGTATGTCCTGCGCTGAATCGGCTGCAAATTTACGCCGTTCGGTAGTCTTGGCCGCAAACTCGGTCGCGGCCGCTCTGTTGTTGTGCTCCGCGGTAGCGCGTGTAGATTCCACGCCCGGATCAGCAGCAGCGGCGACCGCCGCTGCTGCCATCTTGTTCTTATTTGCTTCACCCCAATCCTTCTCGAGAGTAAGATGTGTCGTGAGTTGCTCGCGCGTCGGTCCAAACGGCTCCCAACCTTTCGCCTTGTACCATTTGGCCACCGCGGCACTGGTCTGCTGATCATAGCTTCCATCGAGCGGACCGGGATCGAACCCAAGTCGCTTCAATCCCGCCTCCAACTGGCGCACGTCGTCCCCGGAAATGCCAGGCGCGAGATCGCGATATGCCGGAATCTTTCCCATTAGTACAAATACCGGTCGACCGGAAGCGCTGAACAGGAGTTCGCCTTCGGCGATCTGCGTGTTTCGCAATGGCAGGCTGGCGATCAATCCTGGAGTCGATTTTAATGCGGAGGGGGCAATCGAGACTGACTGTGGCAGTCCAAACCGGCCGCTGCCTCGCGTGACGATCTTGGAACTCAGCACCCGTTTCTCCACCGGCACAAGAATCGGCGACGCTGTCGGAGGCGCAGTTCTAGCGGCGGCGTCCGCTGGGGATTCAATCCGCGACCCAGCCACCCACGCGGTAGCTGCCAGGGCCGCCGCACCTGCAATAACAGCAAATAGTGCAACAGTTCGTTTACTCGCCATGATCGATTTAGTAACCCGGAAGCGTTGCATTCCCAAGCCCGCACCATTCGACCAAAGAGTTAAAGCGAAGCTTGGGAACGGTGATGATACCTGAGACATGTCGCCAGACGCCACTCATTAAGGTTTACGGGCAAACATTTCTTCGAGAATCTTTTCCTCAACCGGTTCAGTAATGTCTTTCTGTAACTTAAAGCTTTTCGCTGCGGCCCTGCGCTCATAGTCTTGTATATCTTTGAGGGCAGAGCGTTGTTCAGTCGACAACTTTGCGGTAGGGATCGTGCCACCGCTGGTGAGCGCAAAGAGACGCTCGCGAATATCGGGCTCGACTTCATCGGGATGGTTATACTTAAAGCCGGCCTTGTTCATTTCCTTGGCATAACGACTCAGCGCAGATTTCATCCGCGTATCCTTATTGATCAGGGCATCCTTTTGATTGTGGAACGTTGATTTTACTTGCGCTGGCGGGAAAACTTGTTCTATCGCCTTACGAGTGCAACCGCCGGTCATCGAGAAATTTTCTGTTTCGAGTCCAATCGCGAATGTGGCGTTGATATTCTCGCCAAATAATACGCGGTTGTAGGCAATCTGATCGGTAGCGGACAGCTTTTTGTAGTTTTCAACGTTGCGCTCCCCCAACGCTACCTTACCAGGGCTGTAACCGTCGGTGAGTTGCGGCGGTTGCCCGGTGTATAGCGTCGACACACCGAACCCGTATTTACTGATGAATTCTTCCTCACTTAGCCCAGGCAAGGACTTATCTGCCGCCATACCTTTGCGAACGGTATTGTAATCCACGGCCACGTACGCAAACCCCTGGTCACGCATACACTTCGAAATCAACCCTTCGACCTTCTCGACCGCCTCCACTAATTGTTTTGGGCTTAGGCCGAACTCCTCGGTACCCTCGCCCTTCCGAGTTTCGGCGCTGCCGGCGCTACTGGAAAAAAGTACAGCGGCGATGACAGTCGCTAGTGCGGGCATCATTTTTTTCATCGTAGAACATCTCCTCTTTTGGGACACATAAGGGCATGCGGACAAAGCAAGCTGACCCACCCCGCGTAAGGCTCTGCGCGCCTCCATAGGGCGCAAGCATGGTCAATCGGTTCCAACTACCGCTCCCGTCGCCATATCGACGAAAACATCTTTTTCCGCCCCGTCTGCTTTCGCGATGATCTCGACGACGTAAACCTTACGTCCTCGTTTTTTTTCAATGGTCACGGAAGTCGCCATGCCGGGTATTATCTTGAGTGCGATTTCAGTTGCTTGTGCCTCGGTGATCTTCGCCACCGGCGACTTGACCGCGGCGCGCTTGGTCTTCGGTTGCGGTTCTTTGACGTCGCCTGCGTGCACGGTTGGGGTAGCCAACCCGAGCCACGCAAACGTAAATACGGCCGTCAAAAGCGATGACGCGAGAGGCCGTGTTTTCCAACTAGGCCTGATGCTCGTTGATCTCATGAATTGTGTCTCCATCGTTTACGCCGTTGAAGGTCTGACATTCGTTCGCGATGCGTGTTACCGATAGCCAAGACTTCAACCCAAAAATATTCAAACAGTTTCAACCTTTTCCAAGTGATCATCCGGTCAAAAAATCGTCGTTTGGTAAAAATACGTTCAATAGGCAGGTTTCGCTTAGCTCATGCTCATCGCAGGTGCAGGCGTTCCCGACTGCTCCAAGCGTTCCACAGTTCCGGCGCCGAAACGTAGATAGAGCGCTGGGACGATGAAGAGGTTCAACAAGGTGGAAGTCGCCAGGCCGCCGAGAATTACCACCGCCATCGGATACTCAATTTCCTGGCCGGGCAAGTTGCCGTAAATTATCAATGGCAGTATCGCGAGCCCCGCCGCCCCGGCGGTCATGAGGATGGGTGACAGCCGTTCACGCGCGCCGCGCAATACCAGCGGCAGGCCAAAGGGCTCGCCTTCATGGAGTTCCAGGTGCTGGAAGTGGCAGATCATCATAATGCCGTTACGTGCCGCGATACCGAGTACTGTAAGGAAGCCGACCAGCGAACCCAAAGAAATCACGCCACCGGCGATATATGATGCGAGCACGCCGCCTACAAGCGCAAAGGGCAAAGTCAAGAAGGTCATCACCGCCAGCCGCCAACTGCGGAAGGTCAGTTGCAGCAATAACAAGATCGTGACCAGTGCGATCCCGGTGAACAGCATGATGCGCCCGCGAGCTGCCTTCAACTCAATGTACTCGCCTTGCAGCACAGCCCGATAGCCAATCGGGAAATCAATCTTGTCCAGCCGGCCCTGTACGTCCTTCGCGACCGATTCAAGATCGCGCTTCGCGACGTTAGCCTGAACATCCATGCGACGCGAGCCACCCTCACGTTTGATCACGTTCGGGCTTGGCTTGATCGCAATGTCGGCGACATCGGCCAGCCGCACGCGCTCGCCGGTGGGGGTATCGATCAGCATACGCTGCAACGAGGTCAGACTGTGGCGCCATTCGGGGGAAGTCCACACCTGCACGTCGTAAGTCCGGCCACCGTTGAAGATGTCGCCGACCTCTTCGCCCGCCACCAGCACGGCCGAGGCGCGCCGCACATCGCCCGGCTTCAGTCCATAGCGTCGTGCCGCGTCGAGCTTCAATTCAACTTGCACCTCCGGCACCTCCACCATTAGTTCCTTGTGCAGGTTGACGATACCTTCGATGGCGGACATCGCGACGCGCACCTCTTCTGCTTTGTTGCGGAGGACTTCTAACTCGGGGCCGAAGATGCGCACGACAATGGCCTCGCCGGCGCCGGTCAATACCTCGCGGATACGTTCCTTCAGGTAGGTCTGCAGATCGCGATACAGCCCGGGGTAACCCTGAACCATCTC
>JANNFT010000313.1:0-4180 GCA_031380185.1 Pseudomonadota bacterium | reverse complement strand
CGCGCAGAGATTAGTTTCATCGCCTGAGTCAGCGCCGCAGCGTCGGCCGAACCGGTCAGGACATAAATCTGCGCACCGCCGGACATCGGCCGCAGATGACGGACTTTAAATTTGGCCGTTTCACTCAGACTCTTTAGAAGCGTCGCCGTTGCCGGCGCGGTATTCGCATCTTTGAATTTCACGATGATCTGCGCGACTTCGTTACCCGCCTTAGGCTCGGCGCAAACGCAACCTGCGATATTTGCCAATACCAATGTTAACGCGAGTAGCGATCTTGAGAATAATTTCATTGGGGCCTCGGATGAATTAAAAAAACCATCACGCCAGCAGGCGCGCGGCTATTGCCGCTTGGCAATGCATGCCCGGAGCGCCGCTCTGGTATTGCTTTGCAGGCCAATTGGATTGAAAAAACCGCGTTCATTTGATCAAGGTGTTCAACTCAAAGATCGGCAGCAGAATCGCCACGACGATCAACAATACCACCACGCCCATCACCAGCATCAACATGGGTTCGAGCAGGCTGGTGAGTGTCGAAACGCGGCTTTCGATTTCTTGCGCTTGACTCGCCGCGACACGCTCAAGCATTTCATCGAGCTTGCCGCTTTGTTCGCCGCTGGCAATCAGATGCACCATCACCGGCGGAAACATTTTCGTACCCCCTAAGGATCGCGACAAACTGCCGCCTTCGCGCACCAGCTTTTCCGTTTCAATTAACGCTTGCTTCATCGGTAGATTAGTCACGACGCCGACACCGGCCTGCAACGCGGTTAACAGCGGCACTCGGCTCGACACTAAAATGGCCAGCGTTGATCCGAGCCTGGCGGTATTAACGCCGCGCACCAAGCGGCCGATGACAGGCAGTTTAAGCACGAATCGATCGAAGCGCATGCGAATCGCCGGTTGTCTGAGCGCGCGGGCGAACAGCCAAACGCCGCCGATCAGGGCGATGACCCAGTAAACGCCGGTCGCGACGAGGAAATCGGATAACGAAATCATGATTCGCGTCAGCAGCGGCAAGGTTTGCTTTGAGTTTGCATAAACCGCAACGACCTTGGGAACGACGTAGGTCAGCAACCCGGTTACGACCAATATGGCGACAAAGGTTACGACCGCGGGGTAAACCATGGCCGTCGTGGTTTTCCGTTGCAGCGATTGTCGATCTTCGGTGTAGTCCGCAAGCCGGTACATCACTTGCGAAAGCTGTCCGGACTTCTCGCCGGCTTCAACCAGCGTGCGATATAACTCGGGGAATACGCGCGGAAATTGGCCCAAGGCGCGCGCCAAAGTCTGACCGGCCAACACTTCGCCGCGAATTCCCGCCAGAACCTGTCGAATGAATTGGTTGTCCGCCTGTTCGATCAGCGCGTTCATCGTTTGCTCGACTGTCAAGCTGGCGCCGAGTAGCGTTGCAAACTGACGCGTGAGCAGCGAAAGCTGCGCGATCGACAACCTGCGTCGCGACGCTTTACGTGTGCTGACCTTTCCGGGCGCATCGGATTGCTGCGTCAGGCCTTCGACCTCAAGCGCCGTTAATCCCTGTTCGCGCAACATGGCGCGCACCTGACGCTGACTGTCGGTTTCGAGCACACCCTTGTGTACGCGGCCGGTGATATCTATAGCTTGGTAGCGGAAGCCGGCCATTCGCTGGGTGTGAAAAGAGAAGGGTGAAGCGTGAAATGTGACGGGCGAAGGATGATACGTATCGCGCGTGAGCGTTTTGAATCCATGGATTAACTCTCGCGAGTTACTCGGACGATCTCTTCAAAACTAGTTAGTCCTTCCGCGACCCAACGCATGCCGTCGCGGCGCAGGCTGATCATGCCGCTGCGCGAGGCATGGTCGCGAATATTTTGTTCGGCTGCGGCGTCGTGAACCATTTTTCGGATGTTGTCGTCAACGGTAATGAGTTCGTAGATGCCGCTGCGGCCTTGATAGCCGGTCCAATTACACGCGGCGCAGCCGACTGCGCTATAGATGATTTCTGGAATTGCGCCGCCGTTAAAGGCGTCGCGCACTTCGACATCGGGCGCGTGTGGCTTGCGGCACTCTTTGCAGGTCATACGCACCAAGCGTTGCGCCAACACGCCGAGCAAAGTCGATGCCAGCAAGAATGGTTCGATACCCATGTCGATAAGGCGGGTGACGGCGCTCGCGGCGTCGTTGGTGTGCAACGTTGCCATCACTAAGTGTCCCGTCAAACTCGCTTGCACCGCAATTTGCGCCGTTTCCAGATCGCGAATTTCTCCGATCATGATTACGTCGGGGTCTTGGCGCAGGATCGCGCGCAGCGCGCGCGCAAACGTCATCTCGATGCGAGCGTTGACCTGGGTTTGGCCGATGCCGTCCAAATCGTACTCGATCGGATCTTCCACCGTCATCATGTTTAATGTCGCCGAATCGAGGCGCGACAGTGCGGCATATAGCGTAGTCGTCTTGCCGGAACCGGTCGGCCCGGTGACCAGTACGATGCCGTGGGGCTGATGAATGAGGGTGTCGAGCCGAGTCAGCGTTACCGGCGGCATGCCGAGTTTATCGAGGTTCAAGCGTCCCGCTTGCTTGTCGAGCAAACGCAACACGACGCGCTCGCCATGGCCGGTAGGCAAAGTTGAAACACGCACGTCGACCGGCCGTCCTGCCAAACGCAAAGTGATGCGCCCGTCTTGCGGCAAACGTTTTTCAGCGATGTCCAACTGCGCCATGATCTTGATGCGCGACACTACGGCCGCGTGCAGCACGCGCGGCGGTTCGAGCACGTCGCGCAGCGCGCCGTCAACGCGAAAGCGCACCACGGAGCGATTCTCGAATGGCTCGATATGGATGTCGGAGGCGTTTTCACGTAGCGCTTGCGTCAACAGCGCGTTGATTAAGCGGATAATCGGCGCGTCGTCTTCGGCTTCCAGCAAATCGGTGATTTGCGGCAACTCTTGCGCAAGCGTGGCCAAGTCCATGTCTTGGCCCATGTCGCCGATCATTTGCTGGGCCTCGTTATCTTGGCGCGAATAGACTTGCGCCAGCGATTGCTCAAAGCGTTCCTTATCCAACACGCGCGGTCGCACCGGCTGGCGTAGGATGCGGCGAGCTTCCGCCAGCGCGCTCGATTCCGAATCTTCGCGTACCCATAGCTCAATCGCATCGCCCTCCTGCCGCACGGCGATAACGCCGCGTGCTTTCGCGAAGTGATAAGGCAGGCGACGGCTCACCTGCGGGTCAGGATGGCTAAACGCGGCGGGTTGCGTGCCGGCGAGTTCACCGGCGCGGGCGATGGTGTTCACGGCTGGATCGGCTTGAGCGGGTCGCGGCGCCCGGTGTTTATTGGCGGGCGCTTGGGCGCGTCAATCGGAGCGGCGCGATCCTGGGGCGCAACCGGCTTCGGATTCGGCACATTGATAAGCGGTGTGGAAACGGCGCCCTGCACCTTGGGTTGGTAAATTTCCTGATCATAGTGCCGGAACAAATCGTCACCATTGCCCCGTGGCGCTGCCGGCGTCGGCACTGGCGCGGGTGCAGTTTCCTTTTTCTTCGCAGCCGGTGGGATCGGCGGTAATTGCGGCACCGGCATGTCCGGCAGGATCCAGCGATGTTGCGGTTGGGTGATGCCTTGCTCGTTGCGGATGTAATCGTAGCGTTCGTTGGTGATCTCTTGCGGCGCCGCGGTGTCGCGCAGTATGACCGGACGGATAAACACCATCAAATTGACCTTGTCGCGGGTACGTTTTTCGTATTTGAACAAATTACCAAAAAACGGGATATTGCCAAGGAGGGGCACTTGATCGACGTTGGTGCGAACTTCATCTTGTATCAGCCCGCCGAGCACGACGATTTGTCCATCGTCCACCAAGATAGTGGAATCGATTGAGCGCTTATTAGTGATAAAACCAGCGGCGCTGTTAGCGCCCAGGCTCGATACTTCTTGGGACAGGGTGAGCTTCACCGTGCCGCCTTCCGACACCGTGGGTTTCACTTTGAGTTGCAGGCCAACATCTTTTCGTTCGATTGTTTGAAAAGGATTGGCTAGGCCACCGGTGGTGGCCGTCTGCGTTCCCGTGATGAACGGCACGTTTTGACCGACGACAATTTTGGCCTCTTCGTTGTCGATGGTGAGAATGTTTGGCGTGGAAAGAATGTTCACGTTGCCGTCGGCTTCGAGGGCGCGGGCCAAAATACCTAAATTGAAAATTTC
>JANNFT010000305.1:0-15101 GCA_031380185.1 Pseudomonadota bacterium | reverse complement strand
AGAATCGGGGCTATTCTTGGGCGGTACGCTCGAACAAGCGCGCGCCCTATTTCAACAGGAATGGGCTAGAGCTCCGAGCGAGTACCTCACGTTGATTTGGCACTACGCGCAACAACCGAAAGACGAAGTGATTTGGGAATTGGAGCAGTTTATGAAACACATCTGGCCGACGCTCGAGGCGGTAGAACCATCGGCAGCGAGCTAACGATGCGAGGGGAAGGGAATTAAAATTTTGGACAGCATCGTCACGGATGCCGCCATCGACGCAAAGGATTTGCGCCGCGCATTGGGGCATTTTGTCACGGGCGTCACCGTGGTCACCACGCGCGACGCCGCAGGCGACTTTGCCGGGTTGACCGTTAACTCCTTCAGTTCGCTCTCTCTGTCGCCTCCCCTGGTGCTATGGAGCCTCGCGCTTTCGGCCGCGAGTTTCGAGGCTTTTGAAAACTGCTCTTACTTCATGGTCAATGTACTTGCGGAAGACCAAGTACATCTGGCGGAGCGCTTTGCTCAGAGTGGCGGCGACAAATTTAGAGGATTGCTTTTGCGCGAATGCACCATCGGCATCCCGTTGTTGAGCGGGGTTGCGGCGAGTTTCGCATGCCGCATCACAGCGCGCCACCCCGGCGGCGACCACATCATCTTGGTTGGGGAGGTATTGGCATACGAACAAAGCGAGCGAGCGCCATTGCTGTACGGGCGCGGTCGCTATCGTCAACTCGGCGACTTCAAATCCACGCTGCGTTAAAAAAATACAACTGTCGGATTGTTGTACCTCGCGTACGTCGGCCATGTCGTATAGCAGATTAAAAATTCACCGTTTAGTTTCTTCGACGCAAACTTGCGGCCATAAGTGATTACACCCTGTCGCGGTATTCCCGGTTTGCGCTAAGCTATCTCGGCGCCGAAGAACAGATTGGCGGCATCACGCAGAGCGACTTAACCGCTTCGAATTGAGAAAGAAATACCTGCCCGCGAAAGCGCTCGAAAAAATCGGAACGTTTCAGCGCGTCCATCACGGGTCCCTTCACTTCCGAAAGATGGAATCCTACGCCGCCGGCGGCGAGGTGACTAGCGATCGCCTCGAGACTCTCAAGACCGCTCGCATCAATCAGATTGACCGCCGGGCACATCAAGATGACGTGCTTCAATTCAGGTCGAGTCGCGACCTTGTCATAGATGGCGTCCTCGAGGGAGCGTGCATTGGCAAAGTACAGACTTTCGTCAATCCGGATCGAAAGTACATCAGGGTAAGTGATGACCTGATGGCGCTCGACGTTTCGGAAGTGCTCGGTGTTCGGCACCTGGCCGACAATGGCCATGTGCGGACGACTGGTGCGCCATAAAAACAAAAGCAATGAAAGCAGAACACCGGCGACGATTCCCGACTCGACGCCGACCAGCAGCACTGATAGGACGGTGACTGTCATTGCCGCGAAGTCGCCCTTCGAATATCGAAACGTTCGCCTGATTGCCGCGAAATCCACCAATGAGAGCACCGCCACGATTATTGTTGCAGCGAGCACGGCTTGCGGTAGAAATCTGAATACCGGTGTCAAGTAAAGTGTAGCGCCGAGAATACCTATGGCAGTGTAGGCGCCGGCTAGTGGTGTCTCGGCGCCGGCCTCGAAGTTTACTACCGAGCGAGCAAAACCCCCGGTGACAGGATAACCACCGGAAATCGATGCCGCGATATTGGAGGCGCCGAGCCCGAGCAATTCTTGGTTAGCGACAATTCGCTGGCGGCGTTTTGCCGCAAGGGTCTGGGCGACCGATACCGACTCAACGAAGCCGACAAGACTGATCAGTAACGCAGCCGGTAGTAAATTGACCCAAAGCTTGGGATCGAAGGATGGCAGTCCAAAGGGAGGTAGGCCGGCGGGAATGGCGCCTACTATTTTTACGCCTTTGGCGTCTAGGCCAAAGGCGACAACGGCGAAAATAGAAACCGCGATCGCTGCAACCGGTCCGGCTTTCGCCACGAGTTCGGCCAATCTCGGTTTCGCGCCGGCCTTCATAAGTAGCGGCTTCAGATTTTTACGCACCCAAAAGAGAAACGCAACCGATGCGACACCGATTACTAGGGTAAAAATGTTGGTTTGTGCAATTTGCTGTGCAACCTGTTGAAGCATTCGCGGGAGCGTATCGCCTTGCGCGTTAACACCGAGGATATGCTTAAGTTGGCTTATTGCAATCAGAATGCCAGAGGCGGTAATGAAGCCCGAGATCACTGGATGACTTAAAAAATTCGCCAAGAATCCAAGCCGAAGAATCGACATGGCAATCAGAATGATGCCTGAGAGAAAGGCCAACGTACTCGCCGCTGCGATATATTCCGGCGTGCCCGGCGCGGCGACGGGTGCGACTGCCGCCGCTGTCATCAGCGACACAACCGCAACGGGACCCACCGCCAACGTCCGGCTGGTGCCGAAAATCGCGTAGGCGATTAGTGGCAAGATCGATGCGTAAAGCCCAATTTGTGGGGGTAGTCCCGCAAGCATCGCATAGGCGAGGCTTTGTGGGACTAACATAATGGTTACGATCGCCGCAGCAACCAGATCGTTGACCGCGTCCTTTCGAGAGTAGGACGGCGCCCAATCGAAAATGGGCGCCACTCTTTTCAAATTAAACGGCATTGGTCGCGCTTAAATCGGAACCTCATACCGATATCTGCGGTTTGGCCAGCCATACTTTTCCTTTTAGCATGGCGTTCCCATAGATTGGCGGCAGCACTTGTGCCTTTGTTAACCATCTGGCCGGTTGCAAACGATCGACTTGAAACCGCCAGCCGCTAGCGCGGAAACGTCGCCTGGAAGGATTTGTGCGGAAACGGACAAGTCGGTATTGATGGAGTTAGTTTGCATGAAGTTTGGTGGTGAGTTAAAGGACGTTAAGCGGTACTTTGAGGAAACGCTTTCCGCTTTCGTCTGGCGGCGGCAGTTCGCCTCCCCGCATATTCACTTGCAACGAAGGGATAATGAGCCTGGGCATACCAAGCGTCCGGTCACGGGTCTCTCGCATGGCGACGAACTCGTCCTCGGTGATTCCGTCTTTCACGTGAATATTTTGCTCGCGTTGTTTAGCTACAGTCGTCTCCCAACGAATATCACGTCCATTGGGGGCATAGTCGTGGCACATGAAAAGCCTCGTTTCATTGGGCAATGTAAGAACCCTTCTGATCGAACGGTATAGCGTCCGGGCGTCACCGCCGGGGAAGTCGGCTCGCGCCGAACCGCCATCGGGCATGAACAGCGTGTCGCCGACAAACGCGGCGTCGCCAATCACATGGGTCATACAGGCCGGGGTGTGTCCGGGCGTATGCATGACGAAGGCGGTCATCGTGCCGATCTGATACGTTTCGCCGTCCTTAAAGAGGCGGTCGAATTGGCTGCCGTCACGCCGAAATTCCGTCCCTTCGTTAAAAATTTTACCGAAGGTTTCTTGAATGATCGTGATGTGTTCACCAATCCCGATCTTGCCGCCGAGCTTTCCCTGTATATAAGGCGCGCCAGACAGATGATCGGCGTGAACATGGGTCTCAACCAGCCACTCGAGCTTAAGATTGTGGAATCTAATGAACTCGATCATCTTGTTGGCGGCGTCATATGCAACGCGGCCGGCGGCATAGTCGATGTCCATGATCGAATCGATAATGACGCAGGCATCAGAGTGCGGATCTTTGACCACATAACTGACGGTGCTCGTCACAGGGTCGAAGAATGCCGCGATCTCCGGTTTGACCGATAGGTCGACAGTAATGGGAATAGCAGGCATGCGATTGTCCTTGGTTTCAAATAGTTCAGGTGCGCGGTGTGACCAATCCCGCGAGACTTTGACGGTTGGCCAACCAGCGGGCGACTACCATGCCAATTAGCATGGCGGATACAAAAGTGACCGCGAACCATGAGCCGCCTCCGAGGGCGGTAAATGCAGGACCCGGGCACAGTCCGACCAGACCCCAACCGACACCAAAGATCGCCGGACCGGCGATGATCCGGGCATCCATGTCCGTAGCGGTCGGGAGATGAAACTTTTCGCCAAAAACCGGCTGAGGGCGTTTGAGCACCATGCGAAAACCGATAAAAGTTACCGCGATGGCGCCAACAAGCACGAAGGCAAGACTCGGATCCCAGGCGCCGGCCGGCATGGCTGCCAAATCGAGGAAGTTGAGTACCTTGGCTGGATTAGACATACCGGCGATCACCAGTCCGATCCCGAAAATTAATCCAATTACGAACTGAAGAAGAACCGTCATTTTGAACCTCACAAAGAGTGACGCAAGACAAAAACGGTGATGATCGCCGTTATCATGAATGCCAGCGTTGCGACCAGTGAGCGCATCGACAGGCGCGAGAGCCCACAAACGCCGTGACCCGACGTGCAGCCGTTGCCCCATACGGAGCCAAAGCCAACGAGCAGGCCGGCGACTACCAGCAAAAATCCATTGGGTTCGATCGATTGTGCAGGTATTTGGCCAGTTACATAAACGTAGATAATTGGGGCAAAAATCAGGCCTAAGACAAACGCGAGGCGTCCGATAAATTCGCTATCGGTGTAGGGCGGAAACAGTCGCGACGCGATCCCGCTGACACCGGCGATTCGACCTTGGAAGGCCATCAACAATACGGTGGCGACGCCGATGAGTGCACCGCCAGCCAGAGATGCGATCGGTGTGAATTCGGTAGCGTTCATTTAATTCCTTTCAATACGAAAAGCGCAGAGGGCGGACGGTTGCAATACCAGCATCAATGATTCATAACGCCGCAATAGCACGCTCGGCCGCCGACTTCTGCTGTTTTGCCACTACACTCCTCCGCGTACGTTCAAATAATCCATGAATCTTCGTCGGCCAGTTCTGCAAGCCCTTGATGAAGCGCCGCGTGACCTTTCAAGTTGCTTGCGATTCGATTGCATACGGTCCGGCAAAGATCGAAGACACTTTTGTCCGCCATCGAATAAATGACTGATGTTCCTTCTTTGCGACGATCAATCACCCCTGCCTGCGTAAGAATTTGTAGGTGCTTGGATACGTTTGCCTGACTACTTCCAACGATATCAACAATTCCCCCGACCGTCTTTTCTCCTCGGCAGACCGTGTTGATGATTTTTAGGCGCAACGGTTCAGACAACACGCCAAAATACGATGCTACGCGAGAAAATACCGCTTCCGATTCGCTGATCACGGGATCAGACATGCGTTCGCTCCTTTGGGAAAAGTCATTCACTCAATACACTATCGGAATTGTATTTATTGGTCAACTATATAACGATATAATTGTTGAAAGATATTTGATCTAAAGTGGGCGAAAGGAAAATTATGTCTAGTCAGGTTGTACCAATCGGCGGATTCCGAGGCCTACCATTTGACGATGGTTCTTTCATTGTGGCGCTGTCGACGTTCGGCCCGGCAGCGACCGACATTCGCTGCGTGCGGCGTGATTTCAACTTTCGTTATCGCTCCGCCCCCCACTGGATCGAGGTATTCCGCAATTTTTATGGACCGACGCATAAGGCCTACGCGGCGCTTGATGCGGCAAGTCAGGCGCGCTTGACCGAAGATATCACGGCGCTGCTCGAAAGCTTAAATGTGGGCGGGGCGAAGTCGCTGGTCGTCTCTGGCGAATATCTGGAAGTTGTGATCACCAAAAAGTAAGGTCATTTCCCAAACTCGGATTGAGCGATGCCATTACACCGGAGTAGGATGGCATCTTCGATCGCCACAACGCGGTGAACACGGAGACTGTTATGAATGCGAAACTAAACGTTGTATGTCTTGTAGCGATACTGAGCCTATCCGTCACAATGGCGCTCGCCCACGAAGACGACGAGCCGGCGGGCAAGCCTGGCGAAAAGCTGGGCATTGTCGAATTTCAAGTCGAGTGTAACGTCGAAGCGCAACAGGAGTTCAATCACGCGATTGCGCTTTACCATTCGTTCTGGTTCGATCCGGCGAACAAAGCATTTGATAAAGTCGCGCAGCTCGATCCCGGCTGTGGAATGGCGCATTGGGGTCGCGCGCTGAGCGCGCTCGGCAACCCGTTCGCGTGGCCGGCGCCGGCGAAAGCGTGGCAAGCGGGCGCCGCGTCCATGGACAAAGCAAAGCAAGCCGGCGCCCGCAACGAGCGCGAACGCGACTACATCGCGGCGTTGGCGAAATTCTATGACGGCTGGGAGCAGACCGAGCACCGCCCGAGGGCGCTGGCCTGGGAAGCGGCCATGGCGCAACTGGCGGACCGCTACGCCGGCGATATGGAAGCGCAAATCTTTTATTCTTTGGCGCTGATCGCCAATGCACTACCTACCGACAAGACTTTCAAGAACCAGCTTAAGGCCGGCGAAATACTGCAACCTTTGTTCGAGAAGCATCCGGATCACCCCGGCGCCGCGCATTATTTAATTCACGGCTACGATTACACCGAGCTGGTGCAACGCGGGTTGCCAGCCGCACGGCGCTACGCGTCGATAGCACCGTCGGCGCCACACGCGCTGCACATGCCGGCCCATATCTTTTCGCGCCTTGGCATGTGGGCGGAATCGATACAGACAAATCGCGCCTCGGCCGCGGCGGCACTCAAAGAGTTGAACGACAGCAGCATGACCATCGGCTCGTACAACGCGCTGCATGCGATGGATTACATGATGTATGCGCATCTCCAATTGGGCCAAGACGTGGCGGCGCAAAAGCTCCTCGACCAGATCGCCGCGATACAACGCATCGACGTTGGCAACTTCCCCGGCGCGTACGCGCTGGCGGCGATGCCGGCGCGTTATGCGTTAGAGCACCACGATTGGAAAAAGGCGGCGAGTCTGGAACTGCATCCCGAGAGCTTGCCGTGGCAGCAGTTTCCGCAGTGCGAGGCGATTACCGTTTACGCACGTGCTCTGGGAAAAGCACGATCCGGTGATACTGACGGCGCCAAACAAGAATTGGCGCGCCTTAGCGAATTGCGCGAGACGATGCTGAAGAACAAGCTTGGCTACTGGCCCCAACAAGCGCAGATTCAAATTACCGTCGCGTCCGCTTGGGTCGCGCTGGCCGAGAACCACACCGATGAAGCGCAGCGCCTGATGCGCGCCGCGGTCGAACTCGAGACGACGACCGACAAACATCCGGTCACACCGGGGCCGCTGACGCCGCCCCGCGAACAATTGGCTGACATGCTGCTCGCGCTGAACAAGCCGGCCGAGGCTCTGATTGCGTATGAACAGGTGCAAGTGACGGAACCGAATCGGCTGAGAGCGATTTACGGCGCAGCGCGTGCGGCGCAGGCGAACGGCGATCTGGAAAAGTCGCGCAACTACGATCGACAACTGCTGCAGTTGACGGCAAACAGCGACTCCGAGCGAGCGGAAATCGTGAAGGCAAAAAAAGGGCAATGAGCTGCGGGATTCCGTTGGCGTTGCCGGCATGGGACGTTGAGCGCGATATCAACACAGGCGATTCATCGTCACAACGTACTTTTTTGTGCGGTTTGCGCATCGTGCCAGTTGGCATCACGCCCCGAGCCGCATGGATACTGGCTCACAGCAATGCATACGCCAGGCGCCGCATGGATATTGGGTAGCCCGAGGTAGCTCCTAGCCTTGCGCCATTGCCCCGCTGGCCACGACGCTCGAATCAATTGGCGCGATAGCGCCGCGGGTTTGCACATAACCATCCTGCTAGACTGTTTGCTTTCAAGCAACAACCGGCGAGTCAACGGGTGGCGGAGACTGACGTTCGGGACTGAGCGACCAAATATGACGCACAGCCCCGGCCAATGCAACAATCGCAGGGTCTTGGGCGTGCTCGGTCAGGAACACGAACCAGAGCGACGTCGTCAGTTGTTCCTTGCCCCAAATAATTATTTTGCCGGCTGCTTGCGCCGCGAGCGCCTGATCTTCGCGCATTAAACTTAGTCCCACGCCCGATTCGATTAAGCTGTTCAGAATGTTTTCTTGATCAGCTTCGACCACTTTCGTCGGCTCTGCGCCTTGGTTAGAAAAAAGTTCGTGCAGGAGTTGATTGTGTGTACTGACCGCGGGCGTCAAAATCCAAGGCAGCGCGGCAATTTCCGCCCAGTCGGCGCCGTCGACACGTTTTTGCCAAGCCGCCGGCGCGGCAACACGATAGACAATATCGCACAGGCGCAACCCCGTGACTCTCGAATTATTCAGTTTGCCGAAATAAAAGCTTGCGCTCAAAGCGCCATTGCGTACGTCTTCGACTGCTTGGCCGGATACCCGTTGGTGCAGTTCCAGCTCCACCAACGGAAAGCGTTCCACCATTATGTTCAGTAACGCACCCAGTCGAATAAATTCAGGATCGGTTACCGTACCGACATTTAATTTGCCGATCACCTCCCCCGATAGCGCTTTCGCGCGATTTTTTAGCGCTTGCACCGCAGTCAATATCACTTCGGCGTCACCGAGCAACTGCTCGCCGGCGCGGGTAAGTAGCATGCCGCTAGAGGTACGCGCGAACAATCCGACCTGGAGTTCGTCCTCAAGCGCTTTGATTTGTGCCGTGATGGCCGGCTGGCTGACATGTAACGCTTCACCGGCACGCGTAAGCTGACCGAGTTCCGCGACCGTTGCGAAGGTCCGTAACTGATAAATTTCCATACCGGAATCCTTTCAATCAAGGAAGTTTCGAATTGATATTGTGCATCGCACCAATAAGATACGCAAGGAATAAGTCAAACAGATTGCCTACATAACTAGAAATGATTGGCGCCTACTGGTGGTTTTTGATAGCTTTTGTATATTGCATCGCAACATGAATTACGCCAGATGTGTTACAGAACGGAGTTTGACATGAAATTTATTCGAAATTTTTTCAACTACCTGAGCCAGAGCGATGAGTACCACGAACGTAAACGCCAGGAAATTTACTTGTCGGAATCGGCCGATATCCACGAACTTGAATATCGGATGCGGGAGTTGAAACGCGCGAAAAAGGAATTTTCCTGGGTTGCGTTTACGCGACAGTAACCGTTGCCGACAATTTGGCCAGCCTGAGCCAGCGGCTTAGGCTTCGTTTCCAATGCATCATGCCACGAGCCGCATGGATACTGGTTCACAGCAATGCATACGCCAGGCGCCGCATGGCTACTGGGTAGTCCGAGGCTAGCTCCCGGCCTCGCGCCATTGCCCGGCAGGCTACGACCCTTGAAGCGTTTGGCGCGAAAGCGCTGTGGCCTTGCATATCCCTAGGCCGGTGTGTGAACCAACCTGCTAGACTATTTGCTTGCAAGCAACAGCAGGTCGATAGATGGGCGAAATCGTAGTTAACATCAAGTCTTTCGCGATGATCAAATCGCGCTGGCTTGCCGTCATCTTTTTATTGGCGGTTAGCCAAGCGCCACTTCTGTCGGCATGTTCCGGCAAGAGTTCCCAGGCGAACGAAACACCAGCGAAGCGCAACGCCGAAACCATTCCCGTGCTTGTTGCGGCCGTCGCACAACGCAACATGCCGCTTCGCTTCGACGGCATCGGCAACGTCGAAGTGCTCGCTTCAGTTGCGATCAAATCCCGAGTGGATGGCCAAATTACCAAAATGTTTTTCGCCGATGGCGATGCGGTCAATAAAGATCAAGTGCTATATCAAATCGACTCGCGACCCTACGTCGCGGCACTGAAGCAGGCCGAAGCGTCTTTACAAAAGAGCAAGGCGCAATTGCAGCACGCCCGCTCTCAGGACCGCCGCTACCAGGATTTGCTGCGCAAGAATTTTGTATCGCAGGAAGGCTACGCTCTAATCAAACTCAATTTGGATAGCGCCGCTGCCGCACTCGAGGCGGATCGAGCGACTGTCGAAAACGCCAAATTGCAATTGGGCTACGCAACCCTACGCGCCCCTATAGCTGGCCAAGCGGGCAAGATCTTGGTTCAGGAAGGCAATCTGGTCAAAGCCAACGACGCCAATCCGCTGGTGATCATCAATCAACTCAGCCCGATCTATGTCAATTTTTCGGCGCCGGAACAGAATCTGCCGGAAATCCGCAAAGCGATGGCGGCAGGAAAACTCGCGGTCGAAGCGCAACAGCCGAACGGCGCAGCCATTGCGTCCGGACAGTTATCGTTTTTCGACAATTCCGTTGATATGAGCACCGCGACCATCAAGTTGAAGGCGACATTCGAGAATAAAGACAAAGCGCTGTGGCCGGGTCAGTTCGTCAAAGTCGTACTCATTCTGGGCGAGCAGAAAAATGCCGTGGTCGTCGCATCTCGCGCGGTCCTCACCGGCCCGAAGGGGCAATACGTCTATGTTGTCGGGCCGGAGCAAACGGTGGAAATGCGAAGCATCGAAGTTAATCGTATCGATGGCAATGACACAATTGTCGGCACAGGTCTCGGCGGCGGCGAAACCGTGGTGATCGATGGCCAATCGCGCCTGCTCCCGGGTAGCAAAATCAGCATCAAAGAGGAGAAAAAAGCGTCGTGAGCGCCATCAAAGACCAGAGAGAAAATACGTGAACGCCATCAAAGACGACAAAGAAAGTACGTGAATATCGCCGAACTATTCGTGCGGCGCCCGGTCATGACCGGGCTGGTGATGCTGGGGATTTTGCTGTTCGGCATCATGAGCTACCAGCAACTGCCGGTGAACGATTTGCCCAACGTCGATTTTCCGACCATACAGGTAACCGCGGCATTACCAGGCGCGACCGCGGAGACCATGGCCGCGTCGGTGGCGACGCCGCTCGAGCGGCAATTCTCGACCATCGCATCGTTGGATTCCATCACCTCCGGCAGCGCCCAGGGCACTACTCAAATCACGCTGCAATTCGCGCTTGAACGCGACATCGATGCAGCGGCGCAAGATGTGCAAGCGGCCATTACCCAAACCGTTAAGCAATTACCGCCGGAGATGACGACGCCGCCGAGTTACCGCAAGGTCAATCCGGCGGATCAACCGATTCTTTACCTCGCATTGATCTCGTCGACGCTGCCGATTTCGCAGGTCAACGAATATGCGGAGACCTTGCTTGCGCAGCGCATTTCGACCATCCCCGGCGTTGCGCAGGTGCAAGTCAATGGCTCGCAAAAATATGCGGTTCGCGTCCAACTTGATCCGAACGCGCTTGCGGCACGCGGCATCGGCATCGACGAAGTGCAGCAGGCGATCGGCCAGCATAATGTCAATTTGCCCATCGGCACGCTAAACGGCCGGCACCGCGCCTACGCACTCGAAGCGAGCGGCCAAATTAACAACGCCGCCGGATTTCGCCCGCTCATCGTCGCCTATCGCAATGGCGCGCCCGTCAGGCTTGGTGACCTAGGGCGGGTGGTGGACAGCGTGCAAGGCGACAAACTCGCGGCGTGGTACAACGACGAACGCGGCATCATACTTTCCGTGTTGCGCCAGCCGGGAACGAACACCATCGCCGTTGTCGACGCGATCAAGAAACTGTTGCCGACATTTCGCACGCAAATGCCCGCCGGCATCGATCTAAAAATTTTATATGACCGCTCCGAATCGATCCGCGAATCGGTAAATGATGTGAAGTTCACTTTGGTGCTTGCGCTGGGGTTGGTCGTCATGGTGATTTTTCTTTTCTTGCGCAATTTATCGGCGACGCTGATACCCAGCCTGGCGTTACCGATGTCGATCGTCGGAACGTTTTCGGCGATGTACTTGCTCGGTTACAGTGTCGATAATTTATCGCTGATGGCGTTGACGCTTTCGGTGGGATTTGTCGTCGATGATGCAATCGTGATGCTGGAAAATATCGCGCGCCACATGGAAATGGGCAAATCGCGGTTGCAGGCAACTCTCGATGGCGCAAAGGAAGTCAGTTTCACGATCTTGTCGATGACCCTGTCGCTGACCTGTGTGTTCATCCCGGTGCTATTCATGGGTGGCGTATTAGGCAGGTTGCTGCACGAATTCGCCGTCACTATTATGGTCGCGGTGTTGGTATCCGGATTCGTGTCATTGAGTTTAACGCCGATGCTGTGCAGCCGCATGCTGCAACCGGTACAACAACGCGGGCGTTTCTATCAAGCCAGCGAAGCGTTCTTCGAGGCTTGGAAACGCCTCTATGACGTTTCCCTGCGCTGGGTACTCGGGCATCGGCGCGTCACAATGCTGGTTTTCGTTGTAATCACGGCGTTGACCAGTTGGCTGTTCATCATCACGCCGATGGGTTTTCTGCCGAGCGAAGATACCGGCCAATTGTTCGCCTTCACCGAAGCGGCGCAGGATATTTCCTTTGAAGCGATGGCGGAAAAGCAACGCGCCGTTGCGCGAATTATTCAAGCGGACCCGAACGTCGAAGGACAAATGGCTTTCATTGGCTTGTCTTCCAGCAGCCAACAACTGAATCTTGGCCGCGTACTAATTCGATTAAAACCGCGCAAGGAACGTTTGGGCGCCGATGCCATTATTCAGGAACTGCGCCCGAAAGTCGCAGCGATTCCGGGCATGAAAGTTTATCTGCAAAATTTGCCGATCATCCGTATCGGCGGCGTGCTGACCAAAGCCCAGTACCAATACACGATGCAGGACACCGATACCGAAACGCTGTTCCATTGGGCGCCGATTTTAGAAGATAAGCTCAGGCAATTGCCGGGCTTCCAAGATGTCAACAGCGATTTACAGATCACCTATCCGCGCGTGCGCGTCGAGATCGATCGCAACAAGGCCTCGGCGTTGGCGGTTACGCCGGAACAAATCGAGAGCGCCTTATTCAGCGCGTTCGGTTCACGCCAGGTTTCGACGATCTACACGCCGAGCAATGAGTATTGGGTCATCATGGAACTCGAGCCCAAATTTCAGTTGGATCCTTCGGCGCTATCTCTGCTTTACGTGCGCGCCTCGAGCGGCGCCTTGGTTCCGCTCAACTCGGTCGCGACTCTGAGCCGCGGCGTCGGTCCGCTGTTGATCGCCCACTCGGGTCAGTTGCCCGCAGTCACGCTGTCGTTCAATTTAAAGCCCGGCGTCTCCTTAAGCGAAGCGACCAAAGCCATCGAAACGGCGAAATCTGAACTGCGTATGCCGGCCAGTCTGGCCACCAATTTCCGCGGCTCCGCCCAGGCATTTCAGTCTTCGTTGACCGGCATGGGACTGCTGATCGCGATGGCGATCTTCGTGATCTATCTGGTGCTCGGAATATTGTACGAAAGCTACTTGCATCCACTCACCATTCTCTCGGGCCTACCGACCGCGGGCCTCGGCGCATTGCTTACGCTGTTGCTATTCAAAGTCGAGTTGAACATGTACGGATTTGTCGGCTTGATCATGCTGATTGGCATCGTCAAGAAAAACGCAATCATGATGATCGACTTCGCTATTGAGGCGCGGCGCAGCGCGAACAAATCCCCATTAGATGCCATCTACGAGGCCTGCATGGTTCGCTTCCGCCCCATCATGATGACCACCATGGCCGCACTGTTCGGCACGCTGCCTATCGCCCTTGGCATGGGCGCCGGCGCCGAAGCAAGGCGCTCGCTGGGCCTCACTGTGGTTGGCGGACTAATCGTTTCCCAATTACTGACGCTTTATTTGACGCCGGTGATTTATCTATATCTGGAATCGTTCAAGGATACGATAGAACGTAGAAAATCGAGAATGGCGGAAAGGGTAATCGCGCCGCCAGTCGCGCCGTGACGCTGGACGGTCGCTTATGGCGCAATTTCTAGGTCAGACTCATAACGGTGTAGCGCGGCGGCCTTTGCGGCTGTTGCGAACGCCTCGTGAATACCTATAAAATCAGTTTTGAGTTATGACCGCGATACGAGGACGCAAAGTTTGAAAACTCAATACGTGTTGGTCGATTACGAAAACGTACAAATTAAGTCCCTGGCGCTATTGAAGGGCGAACAGTTTCGCGTTCGTGTATTTCTTGGCAAGAGCAATACGAAAATTGCTAGCGAGCTGGCCGTCGCGATGCAAAAATTGGGCGAGCGTGCCGATTACATTCTGCTGGAATCGTCGGGGCGCAATGCGTTGGACTTTCATATCGCCTACTATCTTGGCGTCTTGGCCACTGCCGATCCCACCGCATGCTTTCATATCATTTCCAAAGACACAGGATTTGATCCGCTCATTGATCACCTGAATATCCGCTCGATGCACGCGGCACGCGCTGCGTCTATTGAAGCGATGTCTTGCTTTGAGTCCGTAGCGAACGTGGTTGAGGCGGCTGCGGGATTGCCCAATTCACCGACAAGGAAAAGCAAGGTTTCGTCAGCGCCGAAGGCAAAAGCCAACCCCCCGATCGGCAAAGTTTCGCCTGCGCTAGAAGAGCAAATCAAGGCCGTAATAGAAGACCTGAACAACCGCAGGTCCGCCCGGCCCGCCAAGATGGCGACGCTGCTGAATACCATTCACGCAAAGATCGGCAAGGAGGCTGATGCCGAAGCGGTACGAGACGCACTGGTCGCTCGTAAGCACGTGTTGGTCAACGGACTGAAGGTGACCTATCAAATCCCAACTGCGGACTAAATTGGCAGTTCGACAACACAACTGAGGACGCGATGGCGCAATCAAATAACCGGCTCGACCAAGTAGTGATTGACGCTCGGCGCAGCGCCGAGAAGCGACTGGCCGGCTATCGAGCACAGGCCCTCAAGCTTTTTCCGTGGGTGTGTGGGCACTGTGCGCGCACATTTACGCATGGCAATCTTCAGCTCTTGGAAGTCCACCACAAAAATAGCAACCACGATGACAATCCGACGGACGGCAGCAATTGGGAACTCCTCTGTACCTATTGCCATGAACACGAGCACTCGAAGCTGAAAGATTCGGCGGGACGTACTGAAACGGGAAACGAATCATCATCTGCGACTTTCAATCCGTTTGCCGAGTTGAAAGCGAAGATGGAGTTGAAAAAGCGCGGCTAAGCGACATTGACACGTGGTAGACAGTATCCGATCCGACCATCGTCCTCCGATCGGATCGAATTCAATCGACCGCTTATCGTGGGAGCGGCCGTTCATTCAATGACAATCGAGCTTTGGTGACGGGTTCAATTCGGCCAAAGGACGAAACCGCTCGCGCGGTAAGGGTGGCTACGTTTTAGTGTAAGTGGCAATGAATCAGCGGTTTTGTTTAAGTTGATGAACGAGGCAATCGGCCTCGGATATCGACAGGAGCAAAACCATGAGTCATACGA
>JANNFT010000258.1:0-6298 GCA_031380185.1 Pseudomonadota bacterium | reverse complement strand
GTTGGGCGCCGTCCGTATTCACGGATGGTCACCGTATCGTCGGCGAGGCGCGCAAGCATCGCCTTCGGGAATTAAATACCTTCCGCCGCTCACAGGTGGCCAGCCAACGCGGGCCGCATGAGAGCGAGTGAACGCCGCATCAAGCCCTCTACGGTACCGAGAGGCCGCTGCACATGAAGCGCAATCTCGACGTGACTCAGGCCGTGGTAGAACGCGAGCGTTAAAAGTTCGCGCTGCTCAGTCGAAAGTTTCCACAGGCAACGCCGCACCGCGTCGCCGCTGCGCGCCCGGATGACGAGATCGAGCGGTTGAAGGTCAGCCGAAGGCAGTTCGGCGTAAGGATCACCGTCAGCGGCCGCCGGCGTGATCCTGCCCTGCGGACGGGCGTTCCGCCGGCGCAGGTGGTCGATCGCGCCGTAGTGAGCGATGCGCCCGAGCCAGTGCATCGCTAGGCCTTTGCGCGCATCGAACTGATCGCGTCGGTTCCAAACCTTGATGTAAACCTCCTGCAACACTTCCTCCGCGTCGGCGCGGTCTTTGTTGATGCTAAGCACTATGCCGGACAAGCGCCCACTAGTTAACGTATAGAGGCGCGCGAACGATTCCCGGCAGCCTTGGTGAACAGCGTGCAGCAAGTTCGACAACTCGACGTCGAGATTCTCCGAGCGGGGCGCGACCCCATGGCGCGCATGAAGAGCGCGATCCCGCAACGCGACGGAACCTCGTTGCTCATGTTTGGGCGTCGGCTCGATCGGCGGTAGGTTCGCCGTGCGCGCGAAAGAGGGGGCTATGGCGCCGCGTTCAATTATCATAATTCGCCACTTTTAAGTTGAAACTCGGACTGTCGGTTGAGCGCGTCGATCAATTTTCAATTGAGACGTCGATCATAAGTAAGGCGCATCGGTGCCGGAAAAACGAATTAACGTTTGTATAAGGCAAAACTCATGCCATCGCTAAACTATGTGATGAGCCGTTCGACGGGGGATAATGGCGACGAAGTTGGATTAATAATCATCGACTTATCCTGATTGAATAGCAGCGAAGTCGTAACCGTTCGCATTCCTAGCCGCGAGATCGGTACTTTTTTACAAAAGGTTTTGTAGAAAGATGGCGATAAGAAAAGACAACGGCGCTTAGCGCGAACGGCGCCGCATCGAAGCTCCGCACTGCCGATTAAATTTTGCGACGTCGCGCCAGGGGCCGCGCCCCGCTTGTCTCGTGGCAATGCTTGCGTTGCGAGGCAAGTCCGGCTTGCCTTTCAGCCCCTCTCGTGTGAACATACTCGCGCGATTCGCATTCAACAAAAACTCGACCGATCGAGACAATATCAAGATGATCAGAAACTACCGGTGGCTGGCGGCAAACATAACAGCATGAACAAAACCGATTTCTACGCCGCACTCACTGAAAAACTGCAGTCATTCAGTCCCGTGCCATTGAATGACTTAGCGCCGGAGGATAAATTATTTTCCGCAGGCTTACTCGATTCGCTAAATATTGTTGAGATCATTGAGTTTGTCGAGCGCTATTGTGGAATCCAGGTGAACCCAACGGAGTTGAGTATGGACAATTTCGACTCCATGGCATCCGTGGCTGGATATGTTCAGAATAAGCTTTCCGGCAAAATCTAAACATTCACAAGCGGTACCGACACAGATCGAGGTCGACACGACGCCACTCCCTTTGCTGGCGCTGGTATGCGCCGTCATGGTCGCGGGTCTTTTTTTGCTGCTTGCCTTAACGGCGGATTTCACCGCCGCGGAGGCGCAATCCGATCGCAGTTTTTGGCGCAACATGAGCGATACCGCTAACGACGATCTCGCCTTTGTAATGAGCAAAGTTCTGTCCGGGGACGCCGCTACGGCTGACGTCTTAATATTGGGAACATCATCCCTACGGGAAGCACTGGCATCGGACAGTGAACTCAACACGCAGTTGAAGCAACAAAATTCTTCACGTATTTCAGCCATGAATCTTGCGACGGCCGCCCAATCGCCGATTGAGTCATTATTGATTGCTGATGCAATTTCCCCTCAAGCCGGCCAACTGGTCCTTATGTTCATTTCGCTGTCGTCGTTAAAGCAAGCGCTGCCCTTCCATTCCATCGAGCGCGGTGCCTTTATGCACCCGCCGGAGAATTTGCTGGATAAATATCCCCGTAGCGGCCTATTTCCACAATATTGGCATCGGCACGGCAATCGTTTTTTGTACCGCGTGCGCGCTGCGCGGCAAGAGATTTATCGGCGCCTCAACTTTCGCTTTAAGTATTGGATTCAAGATAAAGTCTATGGGCAATCATCACCGGCCTACTCCCCCCACCTGTATGCCGGTCAATTGCCAATAAATGCCGCGCTCAGGCAGATTCAAATTGAAAATTTCGGCATTGCGCTTAAGCAGAATCTGGCCTCGAATTTGACGTTCACCGCAAACACGCTGGGCGTTCTTGCAGACTATTTGAGTCGCCGCAAGTGTCGTTTCATTATTGCCGCGCCGCCCGAGTTATCCGGCGAAATGCGCAAACTGTTTCCAGACGAGTTTCACGTTTTCAATGAAATGATTCGGACACTTCGGAAGACTCACCCGTTTGAACTGTTAGACCTAAATAGTAAAATTACCTGGGACGCCGGCGACTTCCGGGACTTCACTCACGTGACCCAAACCGGGCGCGCCAAATGGTCACAGGCGCTGGTGACATGGCTCGCCCAACAATCGCCACGAGCGACACGCTAGGGACGCCTGATGTTATTTCATTCGCCACTGTACTTTATTTGCTTAGCCATCGCCGTATGCCTTTACTGGGCGATTGGCGATCGTTTGCGTGTGCGCTGCTTCGCCATCGCGCTAGGTAGCCTTGCGGTGCTTGCTTACCTTCTGCACAAACATCTACAAAACGAAGTCGCTTTCCTCTTAACTACTCTGATGGCAACCTTGGTCTTGTCGAGCTACGCATTGGGCGTACGATTGATGCGGAAACAATCGCAAGGTTTGTTGCTCTTAGGCCTTGCGCTGCCGTTTTCAATTTTTCTTTTGACGAACTTTGGCGGCGCGTTCGGGCCGAGTTTCAAGATCACGACGTGGTTGGTTCCCGTGAGCATGGGGTTTTTCGCGTTGCGTCAGTCGCATTTCGTCTACGAATGTTATCGCGGCGGCATCAAGCATGCGAACTTCATGAGTTATGTCGCCTATATTTTGTTTTTTCCGTCGGTGGTTGCCGGGCCGCTCGAACGCTTTCCTAAGTTCATCCATCAAGTCGCGCAAGCAAAGCTCGGGTGGGATCATTTCGGCATCGCGGCCGAGCGGCTCATTGGCGGCGCGCTAAAGAAATTCGTCATCGCCGACGGCATCATCGCCGCCGCGCTGCCACCCGTCAATCTAACCCAAACCGGCTTTGCCGATGTCACGTGGTGGACGATCGTCTTCGCCTGCACAGCCAAATTTCTGTATATTTATTTCGACTTTTCCGGCTACACCGACATGGCGCGCGGCACGGCGCGGCTGTTTGGGATCGAACTCATCCGCAATTTCAATTTCCCATTATTGCGTTCGAACCTCGCGGAATTCTGGCGCGGTTGGCACATCAGCTTGTCGAGTTTTCTGCGAGACTATATTTACTTCCCACTCGTCGCCAAATATCGGAATACCGTTTTGCCGCTACTCGCGACAATGATCGCCAGCGCCGCATGGCACGGCATTAATCCCGGCTGGTTGTTATGGGGTGTACACCATGGTATCGGGTTGGTTTTCTTGGCGCGTTTTCAGCGCAACGCGGTCAAATTCCCTTGGTTGATGCAACTGCGAACCACAGGCGCATGGCGAGCAATCGCAACGGTGACAACCTGGTTTTACGTCATATTGGGATTCGCCCTTACCTGGCATGTGGACAACACAACCCTGAGCCTAGGAATTTATCTTAAGTTCTTAACATTCGGACTGCTCGGATGAAAATCACGCTGCGCTGGAAAAACCCGTGGCTACGCGCCGTGCTGCTGGGTTTCGCATTGGCCTTGGTATTGCTACTTGCCGGTGAACATTTCCGCTTCGTCTATCAAGCGTACTAAAAGCCGACGGCGGCGCCGTCGCGGCGCGGGTCCGATGCGGCAATATAACCATCCGCGACTTGTTCAATCATATTGGCGCCGCCGAACATCAAGTAACTACCGAATGGCGTGCTCGCCCCGGTGAATCGCTCTGTCGCGACGATGGTGTGGCCGCGGCGCGCGAGCTCGACACCGGCGTTAGCGGCAAGCGCAGCTTCCAACACGATAGCCGGCTCTTCCACCGCGAGCCGCCAACGCGGCGCGTCCAAGATCGCCTGAGCGGATTGCCGTGCATCGACGGCGCGCGTGACGAACTGAACGTGGGCCTGAGGCTGCACACTCCAACCCATCAAGCCGAAACTCATTACCGAGCCATCTTCTCGCTTCATCATTGCGGGACAATTGGTATGGAACGGCCGCTTGTTCGGCGCGAAAGCATTCACATGTCGAGGGTCGGGATGAAATGCGCTGGCGCGGTTCTGCAGCGCGATACCGGTACCCGGCGCCACCAAACCGGAGCCGAATCCGTAGCCGCTGGACTGAATGTAGGAAACGAGCATACCGTCCCGGTCCGCGGCGGTGAGATAGGTCGTTCCGCCACTGCGGTTCGTTGCGGCACTCGGGAATCGCGCTTCGCTGTTGGAAATTGTCTTCGCAAGTTCGGCGATGCGCTGTACCGACAATAACTCGTCGGCGCCGACGCTCATGGCGGCGGGATCGGCGACGTGCGCGTAGGTGTCGGCGAAAGCCAAACGCATCGCCTCGATCTGCAAATGGATACTGTCGGCGGAATCCACCTTGTATTTCGACAATTCCAAATGCTCAAGCAGTCCCATCGCGATAAGCGCCGCGATGCCTTGGCTATTCGGTGGCATTTCGTACAAGGTCGCGCCGCGATAGTTCATAACCAGCGGCGTGACCCATTCAGCGCGATGCGCGCCAAGGTCGGTCGCGGATAAATGACCGTTCGTTGCCTTAGCGTACGCTGAAAGTTTTTCCGCCAACTCACCTCGGTAAAGCGAATCCCCTTTGCTGGCCGCGATTTTTCGTAGGCTTTCCGCTAACACGGGTAACCTCGCGCGAGTACCCGGAGGTGGGCTGGAGCCGTTCGGATAAAAACTCGCCATGGTCTCCGGGAGATTGAGATAATGCGCCTTGAGCCCGCGCCAAACCCGCGCGACCACGGGCGTAACCAAAAAGCCTTCTTCAGCGTAGTGAATGGCCGGTTCGAATAAATCGGCAAACGGCAATTTTCCAAATCGTTCCGATAAATTCACCCAGCCCGATACGGCGCCGGGAACCGTCACACTCGGCCAGCCAAAATCCGAAATCTTGCCACCGTTATAGTTGGGGGGAGTTGCAGATGGCGTACGCCCGCTGGCATTCAAGCCGAGTATTTCACCTCGATGTGAAATCAGCGCAAACGCGTCCGCACCCAGACCCGAACTCACCGGCTCCACCACCATCAACGTCGCAGCGGCCGCAATCGCAGCGTCGGCAGCGCTGCCGCCTTTTTCCAACATCGTCAGCCCCGCCTGCGCCGCCAATGGCTGCGACGCCGCTACAACGTTGGCGGCCATAACCGGCGTCCGCCGCGAGGAATATAAGCTATCCCAGGTAAATGATTGTGCCATTTGGTTTCTATTCACTCTGCATTGATTCTACCGAGCCAGGTGACCCGTGCAGATTGTCTCACGGCGACGCATGGCCTGCGAGCTAATATCCACGCGCCTCTCCAGGCAACTAGGGCGCGTGTAGCCTGGATTAAGCACGGCGTAATCCGGGTAAGCTTACAAAAAATCCAACGGGCTCGCCACGCCGTGTCGCCCTTCTTAGAACTCGGAATAAATCCGCGCCTCCCTAAGTCATTCCCCTGTGATCGAATGCAGCAATTCCAATCGCCTAGGGGGAGGCAATGAATAAGAATTCCTACACGTTATCCTGCGTCTCGTCGGCGCTACCCCACGGACTCTTTGCCGCCAAATTCTTGGCGTTTTGCGCGTCCGCTTCTGCGTGTGATCCAGGCCGCCTTGCACTCAGAGCGCGAGCGCGGGCTTGCGCCCTAACCAGGGGCGCGCGGTCTCTAGTTGAGCCCCGAGGCGAAACAGCGTCGCCTCGTCGCCGTAACGTGCAACCAACTGCACCGCGAGCGGTAGCCCGCCCGAGCTCTGACCGAGCGGGAGCATCAGCGCGGGTTGGCCAGTGATGTTGGAGCAGACCGTAAACGGCGAGAACGTAAATACACGCCGCCAGTATTCGTC
>JANNFT010000208.1:0-3584 GCA_031380185.1 Pseudomonadota bacterium | reverse complement strand
TCCCAGGAGACCCATAACCAGCAAGGGTTTCCAGGCAGCCTTGATGATCGGCCATTGGCGTATCGCATGGGGAAGGGCGAATGCCGTGAGCACGGTCATGGCGATGGCCCAACGCCAAAAGGCAAAGGCCATGGGTGGAATCTCTCCACGCAGACCGCGGCCGAACACTTGGTTGAGCGCCCAGAATAGCGAGCTTAAGGACAATAAAAGGTACGGCGATTTGAAGAGATTTTTTGTTTGTTGCATAACACTATCAATTTGTCATCCCGAGCGTAGCGAAGGATCTGCATCCCTTGGCGCTGCAAAAGCAGATCCTTCGGGCGTTGCCCTCAGGATGACATGTAGTTAGACGTAGGCTGGACCTTCAATTACCGGATGTTTGAGCAAAAAATTTTCATCCACTTCCAATCCGATACCGGGCTTGTCGAGCGGTAGCACTGTGCCATCTTTGCCCAATTGGTATGGGGTCGATACCAACTCGTCGCGGAACAAATTGTTCTTCGATACATCGGCTTCGAAATAGCCACCGTTGTCGATTGCGGCGAGGAAATGAATCGAGGCCGCCATGTTAAGTCCGGTCATAGACGTGTGCGGATGGATAGGTAGCTTCCACGTGGACGCGAGGGCGGCGATTCGCAGTGCTTCGGTGATACCCCCGGTTTTTGAGAGATCGGGTTGCAAGATTGTGATCGCGCCATCTTCGATCACGCGACTGAACTCGAAGCGCGTGTAGTGATTTTCACCGGCAGCCAGAGGAATTCCCCCCAGCAATTTCGTTTCCTGATAACTACGATAGTCGTGGGGCGCGTAAGGCTCTTCCAGCCAGCCGACACGATGCTCGACGAAACCCGGCATGATGGCGCGTACTTGGCTTACGTTGTAGGCGGTGTTCACGTCGCTCAAAATTTCGATATCGTTGCCGAAGGCTTTTCGAATTGCGGCAACGCGAGCAAGATCATTCGCCGGCGTATCGCCGACCCGCAACTTCAACGCCTTGTAGCCCGCTTCGATGTGCGGCCGCGCTTCGTCAACGAGCGAGGTGGTTTCTTGGTAGCCGAGGGACACACCGCCCGCGTAGGCGGGGATGGCTCTGCGCGAGCCGCCGAGTAACTTGTACAGCGGCCAACCCACCGCCTTACCCTTGATGTCCCAGCACGCCATATCGAGGCCGTTCATCGCCAGGCAAGTGGCCGCGCCCATGCCGTGGCTCGCAAGTTGCAACTTATAAATTTTCGACCAGATGCCGATGGTGTCGGTCGCATCCATGCCGACGACCAAACGCTTCAACGTGTTATTGATCAGATGCGCGACCGTCCCCGGCGCGCGGCCATGATGGGACTCGCCGTAGCCGATCAAACCGCTCTCGGTGGTGACCTTAACAATCACCGCGTCGCGCTTTACCGTGCGGCCGATGCCGAGGGTGACGCCGTCTTTGACTGGAAACGAAGTGGGGATGGCTTGTACATCTAGAATTTTGTGGTCGGTCATGACGAATTGATTGTGGTTGCTAAAAAAGATGAAGACCTAAAAATTGTAGCCCGAGGCCACCCCGTCATTCCCGCGAAAGCGGGAAACCATTTTGATTTCGAACTGCAGCATGGATTCCCGCTTTCGCGGGAATGACAAATTAACTGTAATCGCGTTAATTAGTAGCCTTAAACTTGGCTAGAAGCGCCTCTGCCCCACGCGCAAGCAAACCGATATCTGAACCCACCGCCACAAAGAAACAACCAGCCTCCAGCCATTTGCGCGCATCGGCTTCCACGGCCATAACGATGCCGGCCGCTTTTCCCGCTTTGCGAATGCGCGCCACTCCATCGGCGATCGCCGCTTGCACTTCGGGATGGCCAGGATTGGTGAGATGGCCAAAATCCGCCGCGAGATCCTGCGGGCCGATGAACACGCCGTCTATGCCGGGTGTGGCGGCGATGGCGTCGAGTTGCGCCAGCGCGCTCCGGGTTTCCACTTGCACCAGCACGCAAATCTGCGCGTTGGCATTCTTGTGATAATCCTTCACGCGTCCGAAGCGATTGGCGCGTATGGTCGTCGCCACGCCGCGTGTGCCCTCCGGCGGATACTTGCATGCGGCAACGGCGAGCCGCGCTTCCTCGGCGTTTTGCACGAACGGAATTAACACCGTTTGCACGCCAATGTCGAGGGTGCGTTTGAGTATCACGGGATCGTTCCACGGCACACGCACGATGGGCGTGGTGGTCGATTCCATCATCGCCTGCAGTTGCATGTGCACCATCGGCACGCTGTTTGGAGAATGCTCAGTATCGAGCAAGATCCAATCGAAACCCGCACCCGCTATGACTTCGGTAGCATAGTGGCTGGAGAGGCTGGCCCACAGCCCGATCTGGGGCTGCCCGGCCTGCAAGCCTTGTTTGAAGCGGTTGATAGGGTGGTTCATTTCAATATTCCTGCTAATGTATCTCCGGCTCGGGAATACGTCCCCCGCCGGCCAGAAAATCATAATCGCAACCCTGATCGGCCTGGGTCACGTGGCGCGAATGCAGCAAGCCGTAACCACGCGGGTAGATAATTTCCGGCTGCTTCCAATTTGTTTTGCGTCGCACTAATTCTTCATCGCTGACATGCAATTGCAGTTTGCGCGCGGGCACGTCGAGTTCGATCATGTCGCCATCTTGCACGAAGGCGAGCGGGCCGCCGACGAACGATTCCGGCGATACGTGCAGCACGCAGGTGCCGTACGAAGTCCCGCTCATGCGGCCGTCGGAGATGCGCACCATATCGCGCACGCCTAACGCGAGAATTTTTTTCGGGATCGGCAGCATGCCCCATTCCGGCATGCCGGGGCCACCCAGAGGGCCGCACTTTTGCAGCACCAACACCGAGTCGGGCGTGACGTCGAGGTCGGGATCGTCGAGGCGCGCATTCATGTCGTTGTAGTCTTTGAACACGACGGCGGGACCTTTGTGTTTGAGCAGTTTCGGATCGGCGGCGGTGTGTTTGATCACGGCGCCGTTTGGTGCGAGATTACCGCGCAACACGGCGACGCCGCCTTCGGGATTCAGCGGCTTGTCACGAGGGGCGATGACGTCGTCGTTGTATACGTCGGCGCCGGCCAAATTTTCGCCCAGCGTCTTTCCGTTCACCGTGACGCAATCGAGATCGAGTAAATCCTTCAGGCGATTCATCAGCCCAAGTATGCCGCCGGCGTAGTAAAAATCTTCCATCAGATATTTACCCGATGGCCGGATGTTGGCGAGGAAGGGCGTGCGCCGCGACAATTCGTCGAAGCGATCCATATCGAGTTTCGCACCGTTGAACGGTCCGACTCTGCCGGCCATGGCGATAAGATGAATGATGGAATTGGTCGAGCCGCCGAGGGCCATCGCCGTCGTCACTGCATTCTCGAAGGCCTTAGTGGTCATGATGTCCGTGGGCTTTAGGTCTTCCCACACCATCTCAACGATGCGCCGCCCGCTGGCGGTGGCGAGGCGGCTGTGATTGGCGTCGGCAGCGGGGATGGAGGCGGCGCCCGGCAAGGTCATGCCGAGCGCTTCCGCGGCGGAGGCCATACTCGAAGCCGTGCCCATGGTCATGCAGGTGCCGTAGGA
>JANNFT010000146.1:0-3750 GCA_031380185.1 Pseudomonadota bacterium | reverse complement strand
GCTGCTTGGCTTGTGCAAGCCAAAGCGACTGCCGCAACGTAAGGAACCAGAAATAACAAACGCAAAAATGAATTGATGCCAAGATTTTTCATACTTCCTCCTTTAGGTTAAGTGCTCGGTTTTACGACGTTACCTTTCGGTTTTTGATGGGAAGTGGCGTAAGAAACTTGCTAGCCACGCGAAAAATATTACGCTTAACATTCCGTCAAATCCCCACCTGTTCAGGTAGGAAATAGAGGGTCCGGGCTAGAACTCTTAAGTCGGAATACTAAAAAACTTTAGGTCGGCAGGTCGGCGCGAGGATGTTTGAAATTACTGGTGATCGCTTTCTACAAGATGCACAAGACATAATCTTCGTCGCGTCTGCCGATAACCACGCCGCAGTCTATTCCGGGTATCGCACTTGTTACTTGAGGCCACCTTTGGTCGGCTGAAGAGGCAATATCGATAAGGTTCTCCAGGCATGCATCGCCACGCGGCAAGCTACGTGCGGATCGTGGCGCACCGTCAGTAAAAGAAATTGGCCGATATACTATTCGGCCAATCTTCTACCGGAAAAATATCGATCGTGGCGCGTGAACAAATTTGTTGCGTCGCAGTTACTACTTTTTGGCCTATTGTCGAATGTCAGAGGATCGCAGTATCCTAGCGGCTTAGGGTGGGTCAGGCAGCCCGTGCCCGAAAAATTCTACTAATAATCTAATTGGACTGGATCGCCGCCTAGTCGAGTCCGGCTCCCTATGCGCTGTCGAGAAGGTCCTGCTTTCTTGGAGGTTTCATGTCAGACCACGAGCAAACACCACCGCTGCTAAGACCGAATGCGCAGGAGCTCGCCCGAATTGCCGCGGAGGTTTCCGAAGTGAGCGAAATCCAAAAAAAACTGGCAGACAAACATAAAAATCTACATTGCCTGGACCGGGTTGCGCATCAATACCAAATCGCCGGCGGCAAAATTCTATTTCGCGTGACCGATACCTTGCCGGCAACACTAAACGGAATCGGTTTGTTTCTGCCCAACCAACAGCACATCGGCATCGGCAGAATTTCCACCGGCCTTGGCACGCCGCATATCGAAACCAATCCGGATTTTCTAGGTCTGCGCCTGTCGTTCCTGACCCAGGATGGCCATCGGGTTGATTTTTTGGGGATCAACGATCCAGGGTCACCCACCGCAAACCATCGCGACTTTGTCGATGTATTGCATGCCACCGGCGAAGCGGCTGGCGCCGAGATGCCATTAATTGGTGATTGGGGCGCGTACGACGTCGGCAATTTGCTTGCCGAACAAAAAGAAGTCGCCACCGCCCTGGCCACACGCATGGGCCTCATCAAAGGTGGGAAAACACTTGCACATATCATCAAGCAAACTTTGCAGACGATTCGATCGAGCACCGCGTATCAGAGGTATTGGACCGGCATAGTGGAAGTTAACCAGACGCTGGGGAAATTTACCTTGATCCCGGTCACGAACGAAAATCATAGCCCGGGATTTCGCCCGGGTGAGCGGCATTTCACAGATGATTGGAAGCACCGTCAAACGGCCGGTGACTTGGTGTTTAATCTGTACTGGATACCTTACCTCGGTAAAGTGCAGACGCCGACTACGGATCTTACAGTTGCTTGGGAAGAGCAGCATAAAACACCTGTCGGCACAGTTACTTGCCCGAAAACCGATCTCGCCTCCCAGGAAGCCAGACTATGGGCTATTCTCGCCTCTGAAATGGGGGCAAATCCTGGAAATTGGGTAAGCGACCAAGAACACGCAATAAATGAACCTTCGACCGAGTTTGGCGTCGCGCGCAAGCTGGCCTATGAACTCAGTCACAAGGGGCGCAACGTACTGGAATCGAGTTGGTATCTAGCGGTCTTTTCAAGTGGTCAAATAGCTCCCGAACTAGCGCGCGAATTGTTACGACGACAAGAAGCCAAGGATAGTGCTGGTCACATTAACTCCGCATGAATCAATTGTCGAAGCTGACATAACGCAGATGGCCGGTGCTTCATAAATCGTGGCGTCAATTTGACGTTGCAATAGCTTGGGCGCGCGCTGCGCCCGCGCTGAAGGCAGATCGGAGGCGCGCGTAGCCCCATCAGTATTGCCTCACGGGACAGGCAGTGCCACAAGGCAAGCTGAATGGGCATCGTGGCTCGGTAGCGTGAACCAAGCCGAGCGGATACACCCTCTACTGTTTCGTTAAATTCAGGAAAGCAGATCCTTCACTTCGTTCAGGATGACCCGGTCATCGGTGAGCCGGCCTACGAGTAAAGTGACATGTTCACTATGTCCTGAAATTAACGTTTCTTTGTACTAGCCTCGCGTTCCGGCGCTATCGTCGATTGCATCAAACACTCGTCCAAAAAATTCATCGGCAAACTGCGCATCGATCCAGCGTACGATTAGCACCATGCGATGTTGCGGTTCGATCCAGGTGAAGGAACTACCGGCGCCGATGGCGAAGTAGCTTGAGGCCGGAATGCTGCCAAATACGCGCCGGTCGGTGTTGAGCCAAACAAGAAAACCGTAAAAAGGCGCGATTTTGCACGGCCTGCGCATGCGCTGGATCCACGGCGAAGAAATCACCTGCCGGCGGTTGGCGCGGCCATCGTTCAGGAGCAACTCGCCGACACGCGCCTGGTCAATGCTGCCGATGCTAACGCCGCCGCCCCAATGGGAGCCGCCCGGCACGGATTGGACGCGATGTCCGTCTAGATCGATCCATGCGTTGTCGTATCCCACCCATTGCCAATTTTCACCCGCGCCGATGGGTTGCATGACGTACTCGCGAAATACCTCCGGCAGGGGACGGCGAAACAAGTGCAACAACGCAAGTGAAAGTTGGTTGATGCGAACATCGTTGTATTCCCAAAATGAGCCGGGCGCCTGCAGTGGACGCGGATCGCCCTTTTTCCCAGCCGCGACGCCGCCTTGGAGCTGTAGCGTGCGATATCGATCAACTTGGTCAGGTAATGAAAAACACTCGCCCTCCCACTCACTGGTTTGCTGCAGCAAATGCGCCCACGTTACGCGAGCATTTTGCCCGCCGTCAAATCCGATTCCGCTAATTTTTGCAGCGACCGGCTCATCGACATCAGTAAGCAATCCCTGGTCGAAAGCGACACCCGCCAACAGCGCCAAATAGGTTTTTGCGATACTGAAAGTGAGGTCCGGGCGTTCCGGCTCGCCCCACGAGATCACTGTTTGGCCGTTAAGAACGAGTGTGCCGGATACCGGGCCACGCGCGTGAACGGGTCCGAGCAAGCGATTCCACGGCGCTGGATCTTGTTGATGTATGCCCCACCCATCGCCAACATTGCGACTCCAGTTGGTTTCGTGATCCAGCGCGAATTGGATCGCTTGTTCTAGCTTCTCAAGGTTCATGGCGCAATCATCCTAGAAACGGTAATTGACCGCGCCGTCTGGGGTGCAACATCATGATTTTAATTAATTGCTTCAAAAATTTTACGCTCTCCCATTTGGTGACAGGCCGCTACGGGGCGGATTGCACGGTACTGCGGGCGCAGGGTGGCGTTGCAACTCGTTGCAATGGAACGACCATTGCGCCTCGCCGCGCCTTGCCCGGCACCCCCATAACCGCACACTCCACCCCGTCCAACTGCCGTTTCTAGGATCATTTTTCCATTGTACGAGTTCTTGTCGACACGACGTACCCTACAATGCTATTCCCAAATCGCAGACGAAAAAAAACCCCGGACAAGCCGGGGTTTTTTCAATCAGAGGGGTTAAGCTTG
>JANNFT010000142.1:0-7191 GCA_031380185.1 Pseudomonadota bacterium | reverse complement strand
GCAAAGGGAATCTTTTTGTCATCTTCGGCGAGCCGGATATTGACTTGCTGCCACAAGAAGACGGCAAGCTGCGCGTGAAGGTGAATGGCGTGGACGTCTTCAAACCGCAGACCGGCGAAGTCGTCAGCGACGGCGCCGACGGCATCGCCTGCTGGTTCATCGACACCGACTACAACGGAGAAAGTTTCTTCGTGCGCCACGCGTATTTCTTGGGGGCGAATGATCCGTATTCGGCGCTGAAGACGACACTCAAAGCCGAGATCAATGAAGCGGCTTGGGCCACGCTGAACAGCGACACTTCACGCGCGTTCGATAAGCCGAAATCCGGGCGCATTGCGGTGAAGGTCATTAATCATCTGGGGGATGAGGTGATGAAGGTGTTCAAGGCGACATGACCCGCCTCGACAAAGTGACGGCCAAAACGTCTGGGGGGGATTTAGGATATGAGGGATGGCTGTAATCGCCGCCCCATATCTAGCAATATCTACTAATGTCTATTAGAATACAGATAGACATGTATAGAACTCGCTATAAACGGCTATGAACCCGATCACAAACCCATTCTCCCCTGGTGCGGGGGCGCCTCCGCCCGAGTTGGTAGGGCGCGATGGCGTTCTCGAACAGGCGCGCATCCTCTTGGGACGGGTAAGGCTGAAACGCCCGGAGAAAAGTTTGCTGCTGACTGGACTGCGCGGCGTGGGGAAAACCGTGCTGCTCAATGAAATTGAACGAATGGCCAGAAAAGATGGCTACCAATCGATCCTGCTTGAGGCGCATGGGGAGAAACCCTTAGGCGAATTGATTTTCCCTGCCTTGAAGAGCTTGCTCTATGAACTGGACCGGGTGGCGGGAGCGGGAGACAAGGTCAAGCGGGGGCTGGCGGTGTTGCGTAGCTTCATCGGCAGCGTCAAGTTGACGGTGAGCGACGTGGCTCTGGGGCTGGACATCGAGCCCGCCAAGGGGACTGCCGACAGTGGGGATTTGGAGATCGACCTGCCTAACTTGTTTGTGGCGGTTGCCGAGGCCGCTGAGGAGCGCAAGACCGCGGTGGCCATTCTGGTCGATGAGATACAATACCTGAGCCAGAAGGAACTAGGGGCCCTTATCATGGCCATGCACAAGATGCAGCAGAAGCAGTTGCCACTGGTGCTGCTGGCGGCCGGTCTGCCTGTACTCCCCGGCATGGCTGGGGAATCGAAATCGTATGCCGAGCGTTTGTTCAATTTCCCGGACATTGGCGCGCTATCGGAAGCGGATGCCGCAAAGGCTCTGCGCGATCCCGCGAACGCGGCCGGCGTCAAATTTCAGGATGAGGCACTGAAAGAGGTGTTCCGCTTGACGCACGGCTACCCTTATTTTCTCCAAGAGTGGGGCTATCAGTCCTGGAACATGGCGACGGCGAGTCCAATTACCTTAAAGATCATCCGGGACGCCACGCCGGAGGTCATGCGCCGGTTGGATAAGAATTTTTTCAGGGTGCGCTTTGATCGGCTGACGCCCAGCGAGAAAAATTTTCTTCGGGCAATGGCCCATCTTGGGCCGGACAGTCAGCGCACCGGCGACATCGCTGCGATGCTTGGAACGACGGCGAAAGGGATCGGTCCGCTGCGCTCAAAGCTCATCAAGAAAGGGATGATTTACAGCCCGGCACATGGCGACATGGCGTTCACCGTTCCCCTGTTCGATGAGTTCATGATTCGCGCGATTCCTGAATTCACGCCGGCATAAAAGCCTTCGAGATATGGAATTCCTCATCGCCGACACATTCACCGATAGCCTCGCGCGCCTAACCGGTGAGGAACAGAAGGCCGTCAAGACGACCGCGTTCGACTTGCAAATGAATCCGGTCAACCCCGGTATGCAGTTGCACAAGCTTGATCGGGCGAAGGACAAGAAATTTTGGTCGGTACGAGTTGGCAGCGATATTCGTTTGATCGTTCATAAGAGCGATGCGAGTCTTCTTCTCTGCTTCGTCGATCATCACGACAAAGCCTACGAATGGGCCGAGCGACGCAAGTTAGAAACGCATCCAACGACTGGCGCGGCTCAGTTAGTCGAAATTCGGGAAACGGTTAAGGAGATTGTCGTCCCGGTTTATGTTCGAACGGAAATTCCGGTGGCGCCGAAGACCGCGTCCGCTCAGAAAGTGCTGTTCCATGATCGTGCCAATGATGAACTACTCGGTTATGGCGCGCCCATGGAGTGGCTCGACGATGTGAAAAAAGCAACCGAGGATACGTTGCTGGCCTTAACCGATCATCTGCCCGCCGAAGCAACGGAAGCGCTCGTGGAATTGGCGACAGGCGGCAAACCCCGCATGCCTCAACCCGCGCCGGCGACGGCGAATCCCTTTGATCATCCCGATGCGCAGCGCCGCTTCCGCGTGATGACCAATGTGGAAGAGTTGCAGCGCGCCCTCGATTTTCCCTGGGAAAAGTGGACGGTTTTTCTCCATCCCGAACAGCGACAGTGGGTGGAGCGCGATTACGCAGGCCCGGCGCGAGTGTCAGGCTCGGCCGGCGCCGGCAAAACGATAGGCTCGGATTAAGTTTACCTGACCTTCCAGGGAGAAGATTTCAATTTCGCGCGTGTCGTCAATTCGTGTCGAAATTGACGAAATAAGTTACATCCATTTCGAATAATGGCTTTCGAGCAGCACAGTTAGGTAATCGTAAGTCGGTTTTTTATACGACACCGACCCACGGACCTTAGCGCTGGTCCGAATTTTGTAAAGATTGGAACATTTTCCCCGCTAGCCGAAACCCGCCTTCGACGTAGACGAAGCTCCAAACGTGCCAACCGCCCAATCTCACGCCATACAACGCGGTCGATTTTTCCATCGCCTCGAGGACCTTTTTCTGACCCCCGGTTGCATTGGGATCGGTCGGGGCGCGGATGCCATAGGTCGAGATGCCGCCTTTGGCGCGCTCGAGCAACTCCGGGAAATTCCATAGGCCAGAGATTTTGTGTCCCTCGGTGAATTGCTTGTAGTCGGTGGCGAGTCGGGCGCCGGTAGCTGCGCCGAAAATATCGCGGAACCATGAGTCATAGCTCGGAATGATGAGGCTGCGCTCGAACGCGCGGGCCTTGTCCAACTCTCCCGATTTTGCCGCGTCGAGCATGGCTTCAAAGAAACGTTTCAGTCCCTCCGCGGTTTCTGGATAAACCACGTTCGAAATGCTGTTTTCGACTCGAGCACCGGCGCCTCCCAACTCCGGCTGCGGAGGGGTCAATGCCGGCCTGTTGCCGCCTTGGTTCGCGGTAAAGCCCCAGCCCTCTAACGTTGCGGCAAGGATGAGTGCCGGGGTGGCGAACCCGTTTCCATCCTTCGCCTGAGTCACGACTCCGACTACTCGTCCATTCCTGAGTAGCGGTCCGCCCGAGCTTCCCTCGTTGGGCCCACCGCTAAAGATGATGTCCTCGCCGTCGCGCGAGACGACTTTTCCGGGCAGCGCGGAAAAACTGGAACTGATTCGTGGAAAACCGGCCGCGACCACATCGTCAGAAAGTTTCAGTGCAGGTAGGGTTGCGAGTTCTAGGGCAAGCAACCCCGGCGGCGGATTCCTGACTACCAGCACGGCCAAACCGCGCGGGTCTGCACCACGCATGCGTTTTACCTGCGCGGGGAAGCTTGCGTCGCCGCGCACTGAAAATTCGACACTCAATTGGATGTCCTGACCCTCTACCACGTGGGAAACCGTGACGATCATGGCGGCATCAGGGTAGAGTTCAATAATGAAACCGCTGCCGCGGTTTGTCTTGGTCTGACCGTCAGACACTTCGGTCGCGATCACTTTGACTACGCCTTTCTTTAACTCTTCTATGTCTTGCGCGATCGCCAATCGCACCGATACCATGCTGCAGAAAAGCAAAATCAAATGAACACTAACGGTCAGACGGGGCATAGGTATCGCGAGTAGGATTCAAGGCTGGCGACGAGTATTAAGGAAGCTTTGAATAAATCCGATTTCGTCATGATACTGCGTTGCGATCAAAAAATATCGCCTTACATATCATGCATATGCTGCGTCGATATTTTTTGCTCGCGCCTTGTCTCACTTAGAACTCGAACTTACTCAGAGCTTCCCTAAAGAATCGGTTGGCGATTTACATTCTTTTATTTTAATGGATCACAGATCGGCGATTTCTGCGTGCCTGAGCGCCGCGCCAATTGCGCAGATATTTTTTCCGTATTTTTGTTTTTGCGCACTGCAACAATTGGATTATATCCGTCAATTTTGGTTCCCGGAAGATAACGAAATTAGAAAAAATACCCTCGCCCGGAGGCGCGCCCGTCTTGCTTCTCGCGCTATAGTGCCCGGATCGCCGCTCTGCTATTGGTTCTTCAGGCCGGTGTCAGACGCGGTACGAAGCTTGGTCAATATTAAAAGCGGATATAATCCAGTGAAACGAGACAATAATTTGCCCGTGCTTCAACCGCTCCTTATTTCGATTCACGCCATTTTTCCCTTCGCTCCGTCCGGCGTCGGCGCAAATTCGTGAGCGTCGGCCGCTACGTTGCGCGCGGCCCGCTGTGGGCTAAACCTCGGCGCGCCCGTGATAATACGATTCCGTTGCCGCTGGCGTTTTTGATTGCGGCGATTCTCGAGTTTGGAATCTTAGCGGCGGTTTTTCTGGTCGATTGGAGCAATGATTTTGGCGTTCAAGAGCCGCCGCCGATGACGGTGGAACTGGTGCAGCCCGAACCGCCGAAAGAAATTCCGAAACCCGAGCCGATCAAGCCGCCGGAGCCGCCACCGCCGGAAGAAAAAAAGCCGGAGCCGCCGAAGCCGATTGCAAAACCGGAACCGCCAAAAATCGAGATCAAGCCAGAGCCTAAGATCGTCATTCCCGAGCCCAAGCCGGAGCCGATCCCCGAGCCAAAGGTCGAGCCGCCGCCCGAACCCATCCCGGAACCGAAGCCAGAACCGAAGGTCGAGCCACCGCCACCGACGCCGGAGCCGATAAAAGACGTGCCGAAAGTCGAACCGAAAGAACAGACTGCGCCGCCGAAACAAGTGCGCAACGCCAAGCCGCTGCGCAAAATCGCGGCCTCCTATCCGCGCAGCGCACTAAAAAATGGCACGATGGGCAAAGTGAAGGCGCGCTTAACGGTGGGCGAGGGCGGCGACGTGATCGACGTCGAAATATTGGAATCGAGTCCGCCGGGCGTTTTCGACGATGCCGTGACGAAGGCCGTAAAACAGTATAAATTTGAAGGCGACGACACAAAATATTTCGTCGATCAGGAAGTGGTATTTAAACTTGAAAATTGAGCAATCAACTGTCGCGATAATTAATCGATAGGAAAGCGCATGAAAAGCAAAGCCGTCCTCACACTCGAGGATCTGAAAAAAATCGCCGCCGGCGCCGAAGCCGAAGCGAATAAGAACAACTGGAATGTCTCGATCGCGATTTGCGATGACGGCGGTCATTTGTTGTTTTATCAGCGTCTCGACGGCGCCGCGCCCATAAGCTCGCACATCGCGCCGCAGAAAGCGCGCACCGCTGCGATCGGCCGGCGCAACACTAAACTCTATGAAGATATGGTGAACGGCGGCCGTTACAGCGCGTTGTCGATGCCCGAAGTAACGCATCTTGAAGGTGGCGTGCCCATCATCGTCGACGGTCAAGTAATCGGCGCGGTTGGCGTCTCCGGCGTGAAGTCGAGTGAGGATGCGCAAATCGCGGAAGCTGGAATCAAAGCACTACTGGGTTAGGCAATGAGCAAGATCACCAAGGTTGAAGTCCACGCGTTTCAGTTCGATGCGCATAACCTAGGTTTTACGCGCGGCGAGGGCGTCGGCGCGTTCGGCTACAAGAAGAATTCGACCATTCGCGTCACCAAATACGCGACAGTGATCATGACCGACAACGGCGTGCGCGGCGAATATGTCGCGCAATGGGTGGCGTCGCCATCATCCCTCGGACAGACCTTGATGCTCGCGCCGTATTTGATCGGCCGCGAAGCGGAAGAGCGCGAATTTATTTACGATGACTTGAAACGCCAGGCGAGGCAGTTCGATCACATGGGCCACGGGCCAATCGATATCGCGTTATGGGATTTGGCCGGAAAAAAGTTGGGCGTCTCGGTTTCCGAATTGCTCGGCGGCTATCGCAAACGTTTACCCGCCTACGCCAGCACCTACCACGGCGATCGCAATGGCGGCCTGCATTCGAAACAGGCGTTCGCCGATTTCGCGCAGCAATGCTACGACATCGGCTATCGCGCCTTCAAAATTCACGGCTGGAACGAAGGCAATAAGCGAGAAGAAGCGGAAAACGTTTTACACGTGCGAAAAATAATCGGCGACAAGATGGAACTGATGCTCGATCCGGCGTGCGAGCTGCGCACGTTTGCCGACGCGCTGTACGTCGGCCGCGCCTGCGACGAGGCGAATTACTTTTGGTACGAAGATCCGTTTCGCGATTCCGGAACGTCGGCGTTCGCGCACAAACGGCTGCGCGAATTCTTGAAGACGCCGATTTTGCAAACCGAACACGTTCGCGGCGTCGAGCCAAAGGCGGATTTCTTGATTCAGGGCGGCACGGATTTTCTGCGCGTCGATCCGGAGTACGACATGGGCATCACCGGCTGCATGAAAATCGCCCATCTCGCCGAAGCCTTCGGTATGGATGCGGAAATCCACGTCTGCGGCCCGGCGCATCGCGCGTGTATGAGCGCGATGCGTAACAGCAATTATTACGAAGTCGGCTTGGTCGGGCCCGATTGTCCCAATGCAATTGCGCCGGTTTATGCGTGCGGATATTCCGATCAGATCGATTGTGTCGGCGCGGATGGCTGTGTTTCCGTTCCGACCGGGCCCGGGCTCGGCGTGACTTATGACTGGGATTTCATTACGAAGAATCGTATTGCTTTGCACGAGTTTAGCTAAAGGCGATTACTTTTAATTTTGTCATCCCTTGAAGGCGGGGAACCAGTAACGTTGGACGACAGACGCCGGATGCCCGCCGTAGCATGTCCTCGAATGCTTTAGTCGGTGGCGGGAATGACGCTGGTGTTGTAAAGTGGCTTTCGAAAAAATGTGCTTGTGCAGATGCAATGAAAAAGCGCTGCACGCTTCAACATCGAGTTGTTTAATAATTAAGGAAGCTCTGAATAAGTTCGAGTTCTAAGCGAGACAAGGCGCGAACAAAAAATATCGACGCGGCATATGCATAATATGTAAG
>JANNFT010000115.1:0-14338 GCA_031380185.1 Pseudomonadota bacterium | reverse complement strand
CTTGCTCCGTGCCGTCTTGCGCAAGAAAATCTCGCGCGACGTCGGCAAAATCTTGGCCGTGCAATTCGGCGCCGGCATTCAGGCGCACCATCGTGCTGTCGTTGATCGTTCCACGCAATTCCTGTAAACGCAGCCAGGTTTTCGGAAAACGTGTCGGCACATCCAAACGATAAAGGATCACGGCCGCGTACGGCGGAAAATAGCTTTTATCGTCACGTAGCACACGTAATTTAAATTTTTCGATCTTCGCATCGGTTGAATAAATATCGATCACGTCGATTTGCTGCGCCGCCAGCGCTTCATAGGCCAAGCCATGATCCAGGCCCGTTGCGCGAGTCTTCTTCGCCAGGCCATAAGTGCTGATCAGGCCAAGCCAGCCGTCGGAGCGGCCGAGAAATTCCTGTGACAGTCCAAATTTCAAATCGCGATGAAGCGGCAAGTCAGACAGTTTTTGAATACCGCGTTTTTCCGCCTCGGTTTCCAGCATCGCGAGCGCATAGCTATTATTGAATCCGAACGGCGCCGCGACACCAAATCCATCCGCTGCAAGGCGGCTATTCAGCATCGCCAAATCAAAAGAGCCCTCTATCTTTAGTATTTCCTTTGCAATGGTTCCGGTGTATTCGGCATAGATATCGATGGCGCCACTTTTGAGCGCGGAAAAAACGATCCCGGTATTGCCGAGTCCTTGCCGATGGACGGCTTGCGTTTCACCGGTTTCGTTTGCCGCCTGAACGATAATTTCGCCGAGGATATACGATTCGGTGAAGCGCTTGGAACCGACGCGCAATTCCTCACCGGCGCCATAGCCCTGAAGCGCGAATAGCAGGATGAAAATGACCGGCGCCAATTTTATTTTCATCGTCTCGGCCTCAATTCGCCCGCCCAGTCCAACCTTGTTGCGCCCGGATGAATTCCGTCACAAACGGATCGGCCGGGCGCAGTTGCAGTTCATCCGGGGCGCCGCTTTGAACGATCGCGCCGTCGCGCATCAAAACGATCTGGTCGGCAAAATACACCGCTTCATTCATATCGTGCGTGACCAGTACAACCGTCTTATTGAGCGATGCAAAAATTGTTTTCAACTCATTTTGCAGGGCGTGGCGCGTCATAGGATCGAGCGCGCCGAGCGGTTCGTCTAAAAATAACACTTGTGGATCCAGCATCAACGCGCGCATCAGCGCTACGCGCTGCCGTTGGCCACCGGATAATTGTTGCGGATAGTGGTCAAGCAACGCACGCGGCAAGCGAACTAGATCGGCCAAATCGACTAAGCGTTGCTCGATCGTGCTGGCGTCGCGACCCAAATAACGCGCAAGCAGCGCGACGTTTTGCCGTGCGCTCAGATGCGGAAAAAGACCACCGTCCTGAATAACGTAGCCGACTTGATAGCGCCATGCTTGCAAATTGGCTGCGGTCAGCGCAATGTAATTCACGACTACGCGGCCGCTATCCGGGCGAACCAGTCCCAGCAGCAGCCGTAACAACGTCGATTTGCCGCAACCGCTCGGACCGATCAACACCGTGGTCTCGCACGGCCGAAACGCGTATTTGAGCGGCGCCAATGCAAGCACATCGGCATAGCGCTTGGAAACGTTATCTACGGCAATTATGGCTAACTCCTGCTGTAAGCTAGACCTAGTCAGCGAGTGCTTGAAAATTCATGCAATCGATCTATCACTCTAGGAAATTAAGTTCGGCCAGACAGACAGCTACACCGATCATACTGTCGCGAGTCACGAGATTCGCGAGATCCGCCTCAGCGGCGTCCACTGTGCCAATCGGTCGCAGCGGCAGCACCAAATAACGCATGTCGGCAGTGCTGTCGTGCACCCGAACTTCGACGGAATCAGGGATTTCTGTACCGAATTCCCGCAGAACAGCGCGCGGCTCGCGCACCGCGCGGCTGCGATAGCTCGGGCTCTTATACCAATCGGGCGGCAAGCCCAACAACATGCGCGGATAGCACGAACACAACGTACACACGACTAAATTGTGAATTCTGTCGGTATTTTCTAACACGATAAGTTTAGTAGGCCCGACTTCGATACCGATTTCTTGCGCCGCCGCGCTGCCATTTGCAAGTGCGCGCGCTTTGAAATCCGCGTCACACCACGCGCGCGCAACCAGTCGAGCGCCGATGCCGGCGTTACGTCCGTCCATAAACTCGATTTGGCGGCGGACTTCGTCCGCCGTAAAAATACTTTTCTCGATCAGCAATTCGCGCAGCGCCGTTTCCATCACTTGATAGTATTGGCTCGGCCCGCTTTTGCCGCGACCGACATCACGCAAATTTGCCAAACCGAATCGCTTGTAATTGCTCATGCGATTTCCTTCGCCGAAATGGGCTCAAGCCAGTGCTGATAGATTTCGATTTCGATACTGTCGTGCACCGCGCCGGCGTAATCGGCCCATAAATCACGTAACGCAAACCGTACGCGATACAACGGCTGGCGTGGCGTGCCGGCGCGCGCGTAGGCCAATTCCTCGGGATTGCCGAACACGCCGCAGAGTCGCTCGACCGTTCCGGTCTGTCCGCGTACATACCAAGGTGTGCGGATGTGCCCGGGCGAAAACATTTGCTTGACCCGAACGCGATCGGCAACATTGAACTTCGGCTCTATCGCGTCGATGCTCATTTCAATTCACTCTTGAATCGTGATTCCACTTCCGCCATTTTTTGATTCAACTCATCAATGCTGACGACACCGCGCTGAATCATTGTTTGCGTGATCGAAAAAACCCAGCGCTCGTAATAACTCATCGTTTCATATGCATCGCCGCCGATGCTCTCGATATTGCGCCGCAGCTCGTCCACGTTCAAAAGATTGCGACCTTTTTGCGACAACAGCACCATCAACGCATCGACCCGCTTTTCCCACAGCGCATAGTCGTGCTCGATTACCTCAACCGGCCCGGCCGGCAGTCCACCCATATCGTGATGACCGCGCATCATATCGACAATCTCCCTGCAAGGATTCGCGGCTTGATATTATGCGTATGATTGCGCTTTGGCAACCTCCTATGACCATGCCTATTGCGCCCACTAACCAGAGGTGTCATTCCCGCGAAGGCGGGAATCCATGTTGACTTTGAAGTGCCCAAATGGATTCCCACCTTCGCGAGAATGACAATCAGCACGGGTCGACGTCACTAAATTTTTACTAATATTTAAGCCGCAATCGGAGAAACCCAATGCGCACTATCGTAGAATACGCCGCCGCTCTCGCCGTCGGCAAAACCACCAGCCGCGCCATTGTCGAAGCGGCACTCGCGAAAATCGATGACAAGAACGGCGAAGGCGCTCGTACGTTTATCAAAATCTATCGCGAAGCCGCGCTCGCCGAAGCCGACGCTTCCGATCGTCTGCGCAAACACGGCATCGTCCCCTCGCTGCTCGCCGGGCTGCCGATTTCGATCAAGGATTTATTCGATGTCGCCGGCGATGTCACCCTCGCCGGCGTCAAGGCGCACGCCAATTTCCCGCCGGCGAAATCCGACGCAGCAATCGTGCAACGCTTGCGCGCCGCCGGCGCGGTAATTATCGGCCGCACCAACTTAAGCCCGATGGCATTTTCGCCGCTGGGTGTGAATCGTGATTTCGGCACGCCGGGCAATCCCGCCGATCGTGCACGCGTTCCCGGTGGCTCGTCATCTGGCGCCGCGGTATCGGTTACGGACGCCATGGCCGTCGCGGCGATCGGCTCGGACACCGGCGGATCGATCCGCATGCCCGCCGCATTTTGCGGCATCGCCGGCATCAAACCGACGCAATACCGTGTGCCGCTGACACAAACCTGGCCGCTCTCGAGCAGCCTCGATTCCGTTGGACCGTTGGCGCCTAGTATTAGTTGCTGCGCCTTGGTCGATGCGGTGCTCGCCGGCGAAGCGATCATCGTTCCCGAGGCGATTCCGCTGCACGGATTACGCTTAGCGTTACCGATGAGCGGCGTGCTTGACAACATGGACGCCACGGTCAGCAAAGCCTTCCACCGCGCTGTGGAATTACTATCGAAGCGCGGCGCGCAAATCATCGAAACCGCGCTGCCGGAATTCGGCGACGTGATCGCCATGTGGCGCTCACCGCCGAGCCTCACGCAAATGGAAGGGTATGCGCTCTACGGCAAACGATTGGTGGAAAATCCCGACGCCTATGATCCGTTCATTCTGGCGCGCTTCGCCGTGGGCGGCAATGCGACGGCAAAAAACTATATCGATCTGGTTCACGCGCGCGCCAGCATCATCGAGCGCAGCGCCAAGGCCACGCGAAATTTCGATGCGGTATTGATGCCCACGGTGCAATTCGTCGCGCCGACTATCGCCGAAGCCGCCACTGAAGAAGGCTTCAAGCGAATCGTCCCGCAAGCGATCCGGAATCCCTCCATTGCCAACTTGCTCGATCGCTGCGCGATATCAACGCCGTGCCATCGGCCCGGCGAGTTGCCGGTCGGTCTATCGTTGATGGGCGAATATGGCGCGGATCGGCGCTTGTTGGCGATCGGGTTGTCGGTTGAGTCCGCGCTGAATGTGTAGCACCACAAGCCATATTTACTTCGAATTTCCAAATTGACCCGCATCAACTTTTGAGCCCGAATTCCTATGCCTACTTTAACCCTAAGATCTTTCCGCGTCCGCGCGGTCAACGTACCGCTGAAACGTCCACTCGCTACCGCGAGCGGATCGATCGGTTTTGCGCCGTTGGTATTGCTCGACCTTGAGACCGATCAAGGCATCACCGGTCGCAGCTATGTGTTTACGCTGACGCCGATGGCGCTAAAACCGACGGCATATCTAGTCCAGGAAATGTTTGCCGTGGTTAAAGGCGATGCTGTCGCCCCGTTCACTCTCGAACAAAAATTGCAAAAGCGCTTTCGCCTGCTTGGCCTGCAAGGCTTGGTGTACGTCGCGCTGTCGGCAATCGACATGGCGGCGTGGGATGCGTTGGCGCAAGCGCGCGGCGTGCCGTTGGTGACGTTGCTCGGCGGCGATCTACACCCGGTGAAAGCCTATAATAGTTGCGGTCTCGGGCTGATGGGCAAGGAAAAAGTCGCGGCGCAGGCGATTGAATTGCTCGAAGGCGGCTTTGACGCGATGAAAATTCGCCTGGGTTACGCGACGGCTCGTGAAGACGTTGCAGTCGTGCGCGCCGTGCGCAAAGCCGTTGGCGACAACATCACGTTGATGAGCGACTTCAACCAAGGCCTGACGCCGACGGAGGCGCTGGTGCGCTGCCGTGCACTGGACGACGAAGGATTGCATTGGATAGAGGAACCCATCCTCGCCGACGACTACGCCGGCAACGCCTTGATCGCCGATGACACCAAAACGCCGATTCAAATCGGCGAGAATTTTTGGGGCCCCCACGACATGCACAAAGCGCTCGCCGCCAAAGCCTGCGATTACGCGATGCCGGATCTAATGCGCATCGGCGGCGTGTCCGGCTGGATGCGTGCGGCGGCAATGGCGGAGTCGGCAGGCATGCCAATGTCGAGCCATTTATTTCCCGAGGTGAGTTCGCATCTGCTGGCAGTCACGCCGACCTGCCATTGGTTGGAATATGTCGATTGGGCGGCGCCGATATTGACGCAGCCGCTGCTGATAAAAGATGGTCATGCAATCATTCCGGATCGGCCAGGGAATGGCATAACGTGGGATGAGACCGCGGTCAGCAAATATTCGGTAGGCTGAAGAAGCGCATGGATACTTGTCCTTCAGGCATTGGCTAGAACACTCCTGCCCCTTCAAGGCGAGGGTGGGGCAGCCATTTTGCGGCTCAGCCACCGCCAGGACACCCCTTCCACTTCAAAGGGAAGGCGGGGATGGGGATGGGTCTAGCGCTCGCTTCGATTTAACCCATCCCCACCTTAGTCCTCCCCTTGAAGGGGCGGAATCCTTAGCGACCGCCAATGAAAAAATTTACTTACTAGGCAATCCCTGCTCCCGCAAAAACTCAATCAATATCCCACTCACCTGCTCCGGCTGCTCCTGTTGCACCCAGTGGCCGGCGCCGTCGAGCAAATGAAATCCGCGTTGTTGCGTCATCATCAGGTCACGCATTATGTCGACGTCGCCGGGTTTTTGATAAGTACCCCAATCGCTTTTTCCGGCAATGAAGCAAGCCGGCACGTCAATGCTCCGGCCGGAGAAAACTTGAAATTCCGCGATGTATTTTGCGCCGGTGAAACAACGATACCACTGCAGGCCGCCCTGGAATCCGTTGCGCGAATATTCGGCGGCATAGACGCTCAGTTCCGCATCGGGCAACCACTGACACGCGGAAATTTCAGCGCTTGTAGGCATTTCGTGGGCCACGGTCTCGGCCATATTTTCATGCGAATCCATAATGTAATACGTCGGCATCTTGGCCAACTCTTCGGCGCTCCATGATTTCAGCGCATAAGGCCGATTCGCTTTCCAATCGGCGCTTTTATGGTGGTAATAGGCGCGCATAAAGGCGTGAACGCCTTGCGGACATTTATGCATATGGTCGTTCGCCGGGCGGGTCGAGTAATACCATTGATAGTGTTTACGTGGCCGCGCCAGAGCCGCGAGATCGGCCTGGATATCGCGGACGGGTTTTGCGGCAGATGTCTCATTGGCCGTGTTAAACGGCAACGGCGGCGGGCCGGCGAATGGCGCACTCATCAGCGCGACCGAACGAAAAATATCCGGACGAATCAGCGCGCACGAACCCGCAACAAACGAGCCGGAATCGTGACCGAACACCGCGACTACCGAGCGCTGACCCAGTGCGGCCAACAGCCCAACGATATCGCGCACCAGATTCAACATGCAGAAGGAACCGACGTCGCCATCGTAGTCACGCTCCCATCCGGTGGTGCGTCCGTAACCGCGCTGGTCGGGCGCGATGACGTAAAAGCCCGCTTTGGCTAATGGCAACATCACTTTGCGCCAGCTATAGGCGAGCTCGGGAAAGCCATGCAGCAACAACACGCAGGGTCGGCCGGGGGTTTCGAATCCGGCCTCGAGCACGTGCATGCTCAAGCCATTGTGGTTGTCGACGAAGCGGGAGCGGATTCCTTCGGGTAAGTTGGCGTTTTCGTAAGCAATGGACGAGGTCATATTTTTTCTCCTGACTTGGAGTAGAATTATCTCACCGTATTTTCGGTCCGGCGACCTTGACCATGCTGTAACGACGGGCGTATAAATCGGAAACGCTTTCTCACCGTGTCTTGGAGGAGATATGAAACATTACGGATTAGTCGCAATCTCGGTCCTTTTTCTGTCCGCCACGACCGTTGGCGCCGCAGAGAAGGATACCCGCGCCGGCAGTTGCGCCGATGCTAAAAGCCAGTACGAATATTTCTGCAAAGGTGATTCGAACGACATCATGATGCAGGTGCCCATCGCGTGTAACAATGCTAAAAAAAATATGGCAGCCGCATGCGACGGCAAAACGGAGGCCGATCAGCCGTATAAGTTCGAAGAAACAAAAAAATAGGAAAATTACTATCGAGGCCGCGCCAGAGCCCAATAGCGGCGCGGCTTTTCCAAGATACAAAGCCGGAGGCCACATGGATACTAGGTCTCCGGGCAGCACTGGTTTTCGCGTTGATAGACCGAGAGTAAACTCGGCCTTAGATGGAGGGACAGATGTTAAAAAGAGACGGCGTCGAACACGCGGAGCGGGTTTACGCGTCCGTTCGTTGGAACGACGCGCCCTATAAAGAACACGACGAAGACAATCGTCTGCTGCGTTCCTGGGAGCGTTCGCTTGAAGACTATCGACTCGATCCGGGACGAATCGCACAGCCGCGAATTCTCACCAGCGCGAGCTTGCGCGATCACCTTGAGCCGCTCGAATCGTTTCTACGCATCGCCAAATACGGCGTGCGCAAACTCCATGAACGCGTTCACGATGCCAACTACGTGGTGTTGCTGACGGATTCGGAAGGCGTCACGATCGATTACGCCGGCAGCCCGAAGCAAGACCGCGAACTGAAGAAAGCCGGCCTATACCTCGGTTCGGTGTGGACCGAATCGGAAGAAGGCACCTGTGGTGTCGGAACCGCAATCATCGACAAGAAACCGATCCTGGTTCACAAGCGCGAACATTTCCGGGCGCCAAATACGACACTGTCGTGCAGCTCGGCGCCGATTTTCGATGTCGATGGCGCCTTGCTCAGCATCCTTGACGCTTCGGCGCTCTACTCACCCGATGACCGCAAAAGCCAATACTTGGTTTTGAAGTTTGTAACACTCGCGGCCGACATGATTGAGAACGCGCATTTCCTCAATCATTTCAAAAACGCCTGGGTGTTACATTTGAGTGCCAGCCAGGAATTCCTGCAAGTCGAAACCGATGACCTAATCGCTTTCGACGAAGGCGGCGCCATTCTCGGCGCCAATCGCCGCGCCCGGAAAGAGCTCGCCTTTAACCGCAAGACGCCACCCACCAAAATAGAAGAGCTATTCGAAGTCGGCGTCGAACAACTGATCGCGTTCGGTGCGTGCAATCAACAGGTGTTGCGGCTGCGAATAGTCAACGGCTCGTCGTATTTCTTTGCCAGAGTACGGCCACCGGAACACAAACTTCGCCACGACGACTGCGTCGCGGTGGTGCGGGATCACTGCGTTGAACCTGCGCCCAAAACAACGCAGCCGGCAGCACTTGTAGTGCACGCTAAGAAAGTAAAAATGCGCGGCGCGGAAGCGCCTCCGGTGGCGGCGGTAGCGGCAAAAATTGCTACGGAACACAACGCTTCGGAGCGCGATCGAATTGTCGCCGCATTGCGCCAGCACAAATGGCAAATCCTTGCCACGGCGCGAAGTCTGGGCATGGCGCGCGCAACAATTTATCGCAAGATGGCGAAGTACGAAATCGTTTCGCCGAATAAAGCGGAAATCTAAACTAAGGAGGGTGCGGTTTTTTTCGAGTTCTAACGGAGACACGGCGCCACCTAATCAGGACGTTTACTGTTGTTGTAGCGGATGTTCATGTTTCGAGCACGTTCGTATTCTACGGATCGCACTTTACTGAAATCACCATTCGGAGGAAAAATGAGTAAAAATCATAAACTGGAAAAATCGCCTGACGTTTCACGTCGTAATTTCCTCGGCGCCGGCGCCGCCGCAACCCTCGGCGCCGTCACGCTAAGCGCGTCAGAAATCCAAGCGGAAACGTTCGATCTCGAATACGACATCGTCGTTTGCGGTGGCGGCGGCGCGGGTTTGCCGACGGCGCTATTCGCGCGCTGGTTGGGAAACAAAGTTTTGGTGTTGGAAAAAGCGGCCACGCTCGGCGGCACGTCGTTCAAAGCCGCGTATTGGTATTGGGTGCCGAATAATGCCGCGATGCAAAAGGCCGGCATTCCGGATTCCAAAGAACACTATATGAAATACGTGGCGCGCTTAACTCAACCGCAAAGCTTCGATCCCAATCACCCGCGGTTGGGGCTAACCGAATGGGAATACGCCATGTGCGAAGCGATCTACGATAGCGCCTGGGTCGGCACGGAATTGTTGTCGGAAAAAGGCGCGCTGCCGTATCGCCATGTGGCGCCGGTGCCGGATTATTTCGCCGAATTGGAAACCATCGGCGCTACCGGCCGCGTGCTGTTCCCGAAGGACGGCGCAGCGTCCATGTCCGACGGCGGCCAAGTCGCGACGCGCACGCTATCGCAAGCCTGTAAACGTGACGGAGTCGATATTAAGACTAGCCAGCGCGTGCAGAAAGTCTTTAGCAACGAAAAGGGAGAAGTCATCGGCGTCGAGGCGCAAGGCGCGACCGCGAAGCTGATCAAAGTCAAAGCCAAAAAGGCGGTCATTTTCTGCACCGGCGGTTTCACCCACGATGTTGAACTGCGCAAAAATTTCCTGTCGATTCCGGCCTATGGCGGTTGCGCCGCGATGACCAACGAAGGCGACTTTGTGCGCATCTCAAGCACCCTTGGGGTGCAATTGCGCAACATGAATTACGCCTGGATGTGTCCGATCTCATTTGAGAAAGCCATCGCTAAAGACCCGTCGCTGATTGGCTGTTTTTCCGTCGCGGGCGATTCGATGATTTTTGTCGACAAAACCGGTAAGCGCGTCGTCAACGAGAAACTTCACTACAACGAATTGGCGCAGAAGTTTTTCGAGTGGGACGGCGCCAATGCCGCGTTCCCGAATTTGGTTTTGACATCGATTTGGGATCAGCGTGCGCAAGACAATTCCGCTAGCCATGAGTACGGCCGCTTGATTGTGCCGCCCGGCGCCGACGACAAGCACGTCATCAAAGGCGCAACGCTGGAAGAATTGGCGCAAAACATTGAGGCGCGCTTCAAGAAATACGCGAGCAACACCGGCGGCATGACTATTACACCGGACTTTGTCGCCAACCTTAAGGCAACCATCGCGCGCTTTAATGAATTCGCCAAGGCCGGCAAAGATCCCGACTTCCATCGTGGCGAACGCGGTGTCGATTTTCTGTTCAACGGCAACGTCAAAGAAGAGCCGAACCGCAAAAATCCGACCATGTGGCCGATCAGCGATCAAGGCCCGTATTACGCGGCGTTTGTCACCGGTGGCACACTCGACACCAAGGGCGGTCCGAAGACCAACCCCGAGGGCCAAGTGCTGAACATTGCCGATAAGCCGATCCCTGGATTGTATGGTGTCGGTAACTGCGTCGCCTCGGCGTCCGGTCGCGCTTATTGGGCCGGCGGCAGCACCCTCGGGCCGATCATCGGTTTTGCCCATCGCGCCGCGAATCAGGCGAACAAGGAACCCGTGCGAGGATAAATATCTACGCCCTCCCCCGTCAAGGGGAGGGTTCTACTAAATTTGCACTGAGTTTGAAAACTGGCGCCGGATAATTTTTAGGAGAAAGCAAAAAATGTTTCGATGGACTCGTTTCGCTAGCCGCACGCTTATGGCGATCCTTGCCTGTGGCGCGGGTACGTCGCCGTGGTCTGCCGACGATCTCGCCGCCGCGCGCCAATTGACGGTGACGCAGTGCAGCCAATGCCACACTTTTGATAAAGGTGAAAAGCATGGCCAGGGACCCAATTTATTTGGATTGATGGGCCGGGAAGCCGCCGCCGTTGAGGGATTTGTTTTTTCACCAGGCGTAAAGGAAACGCTCCAGGGAAAAGTTTGGGACAAAGAATTGCTAGATAAATGGCTGACGGACACCATCGCCCTCGCTCCAAAAGCCCAGATGATTTATTTTCAGGACGATCCGGAGATTCGCGCAATGCTGATCCAGTTTCTTGCATCGCTGCGCTAGAAGTGACGACCATAGTGCCGATCATGATGACCCCAACTCAGATTGCGGCGTTGTCCCGTAGGTTGGGTTGAGGCGCGAAACCTAACATCATCTGGCGCGCAGTTGTGTTGGGCTTCCTGCGTCAACGCCAACCTACGTGTGCTGTCGCGATGGATTGTTATTGCGCCGTCATCATGACGGCGGAATTTCTCGACGTATTTTCAGGCGTTTGCGTGGCGCCCACACAGCGCCAATCCCGGGCCAAAATCGTCTCGTAACTCAATGATTTTTAAGCCGTCTTGGCAAGCGCTCAAAATCCTCAAACAAAGGGCTTGCGCTACCTGTGCAGAAGGTATTAGATAGCGGTATACGCCCCTGTAGTGGCCTGAGACAGGTGTCTCGACACCAAGAATGCAGGTTGGCCAAAAAATCGTTCTCGTGGAGGAGGCAGTATGAAAAAAAAGGTAGGGCTAGCATGTCTCGCGGTGTTTTGTGCGGCGTCGATTGCATTTGCGGCCGACAAGAAAGACGAGCGTGCCGGAAAATGCAACGACGCTAAAAGCCAGATGGATTATTTTTGTAGTAAAGAAAACGCTGGCGGTGATACGCTAGTGTCGCTCGGAACGGCCTGCAACAATGCCAAGAAAAATGTCGCGGCCGCGTGCGAAGGCAAAGTCGAAGCGGATCAAACGTACGAATTTAGCGATAGTAAAAAGAAGTAGTAGTCACCAGTTCGTGTTTAAGCAGTATTTCATAAACGAGCAAAGGATGGAGGAAGTTACATGAGCAAAATGCAACGACATATCGGCGTTCACATGAGCGACGACGAAATGAAAATGGTAGAAGGCGCAGAAACCGGCGCATTCAAATCACCGATTCCCACCCAAGTAATTTCCAACGGCGAATACAATCCGCCAGCACAAAGTGGGCACCAGAAGAAGGTGGAAGCCCTGATTAAAGAGATGGGTGACGCCAACGCCAAGCGCAATGGCTTGTCCCGCCGCGAATTCCTGGCAACTTCGGCCGGTATGGCTACCGCGTTCATGGCGATGAACAAAGTATTCGGCCCGGTATTTGATGTGAGCGAAGCAGAAGCGGTGGACATGGACGCCGCCGGCGACCGCAAATCCCGTTTCAAAGGTCAGTTCATTTTCGACGATCAAACCCACTTCGTTCGCGACGACTTTAAGCAAGAAGGTTTGCTCGGTCTGACTAAATGGGCGGAAGGCGCCAAGGTTAATCCTAACCTGATGACCGCGCCGATGAACTTGTCGCGCTACAAGATGGACAACTACCTCAAGGAAATCTTCCTTGACTCGGAAACGACCGTGTCGCTGCTGTCCGGCGCACCGTTCGACGATCCGAGTTGGTGGCTGCTGTCCAACGACGCGATTCAAAACGCTTGCCGTTCCGTCAACAAGATGGCCGGCACCGTGCGCATGTTGGGTCACACCGTGATCACGCCGAAATATCCGAACTGGATGGACGAAGTTGATCGCGCAATCGATACCCTGAAGCCCGTTTCCTGGAAGTCCTACACCATCGGCGATCCGTTCGGCCCGTCCAAGTATGCTTGGAGATTGGACGACGAAAAGCTGATGTACCCCTTCTACGAGAAAGCTCTTAAGGCGGGTATCGACACGATTTGTATTCACAAAGGCCTGATGCCGCGTGACTACGAAAAAGCCTTCGCCGGCACCTGGGAACACGCAACCGCGTGGGATATAGAAAAAGCAGCGAAAGATTGGCCGAAGATGAACTTTGTGATCTATCACTCGGCGCTGCGTCCATGGCTCGCGGATACCCCGGAGAAAGAGCTTGCCGATTTCGAGAAGACCGGTTACATCCCCTGGTCCACCGACCTTGCCAAGATTGGTCAGAAATACAAAAACGTCTACGCCGAACTCGGTTCCGTGTTCGCCGGTGTAGCCGTGACCAACCCGCGTTTCTGCGCCGCGTTCCTTGGCCAGTTGGTCAACATGATGGGTTCCGAGAACGTCGTTTGGGGTACCGACTCGGTATGGTACGGTTCGCCGCAGTGGCAGATCGAAGCGATGCGCCGTATCGAAATCCCGGACGACATGATGAAGCAGCAAGGCTGGAAAACCCAACTCGGCGCCGGCAACGGCAAGGTGAAGAACAACATCTTTGGCCTAAACTCAGCCCGTTTGTACAAGCTCGATACAGTCAAGATGGCGCAGGAAGGCACGCAGCAATGGGACAACGACATGCTTGCCAAGATCAAGCACGAGTACCTTGCTAATGGCGGCGATGTGAACCGCAGCAACACCTACTACGGTTATGTTCCGAAGAAAGAAACGATCGCGTAACGACAATACCGTCACGTGTACTCTCAACAAGCCGGGCCACAAGCCCGGCTTGTTGTTTTATTAGGCTGCCAAGCGGCAATGGCATCGTCAAGGACCGCACCCGCATTGCCTCTCCAGGCGGCACTAAAATGTCTACCGACCATCAATTCCAGTAGGCGTTTAAGTCTTAAAGATTCAACCTGACACATCGGGTCGTTGCGAGAAGCGAACAGGCAATCTCGATTTTTCTCGCCGCAAAATGCCAGATTGCTTGGTCGCAAAGAACGCTCCTCGCAATGACAAATTGAAATGCCAATCGGAGTAACATGACAACGACGCCGCAACCAAGCGACCTTCCGCTAAACGGCTTTACCGTGCTAGATTTCACGCGCGTACTCGCCGGCCCGTATTGCACGCGGATGCTCGCCGACCTCGGCGCGCAGGTGATCAAAATAGAACGTCCCGGCGAGGGCGATGAGATTCGTTTCGCACCGCATCAAATCGACCCCGAACGCATCGATCAGAGCACTTATTACGTTCGCGTGAACGCCGGAAAATTAAGTGTCGCAATCAATCTCGCCCATGCTGACGCGAAAAAAATCGTGTTCGATTTGCTGCATAAATCCGATGTAGTCGTTGAAAATTTTGCACCCGGCGTAATGCGGCGCCTAGGTTTTGATTACGCCGATCTTGCGGCGATCAAGCCGGACATTGTTTACTGCTCGATCTCCGGATTCGGTCAGACCGGGCCGCTGAGTTCGCTGCAAGCGTACGCGCATTTAATCAATGCGATCTCGGGCCTAATGGAATTGGATCG
>JANNFT010000097.1:0-8570 GCA_031380185.1 Pseudomonadota bacterium | reverse complement strand
TTTACCAAAGCCCAAACTTGAGTAAACGTCGCCTAGCAACCAATGGGCTTCGGGGTGGTTTGGGTTTTTTTGTAGGATATTTTTTAGCTCAATGACCAGTCTTTGAGTTTTCCCATCGGCTTGGAAAGCCTTAGCTCTTTCAAGATGCTCGGCCTCGGACAAGTTCGATGAATTGCCACATGCGGTGACAAAGAAGGTCAGCGTCGTGAGCAAGCTAACGCAGGTGAATCGTACGTTTTTAACACCAAGCATACTTGGAAATCCAATCATTTTTTGAGTTGGCTAAGCAAATCCCGTGCAGCAGCTTCTTCCGAGAATTTCTTCCCCATCGCGAGGACTTTTTCAACCAAGGCTTTGGCTTTATCGCGTTCACCGGCCTTGTGAAATGCCTTGGCGAGGTGAAAAGAAATATCAGGGCTATCGGGCGCCTGGGATGCGGCGGACTGCAACAACTCGACGGCGCGAGCTGTTTTTCCGGCATCCAGAAGCAACATCGCCAGCGTGTCTTCGATCGCCGGGTTTCTTGGCTGCAATTCGTATGCGGCCTCGGCGTACTTCATGGCACGTGGATCTTTGATCTGTTGTAAGGTCCACGCAAGGTTATTTAACGCGAGTAAATTCTTTGGATCTTTTTCGAGGATGACTTGGTAATTTTTGGCGGCCTCGAGGTATTGTTCTTTTTTCATCAACAGGTCTGCCAAATAGATGCGAACTTGCAAATCTTGCGGATTATTTTTTAGGTGATTCTCGATGACAGCGTCTGACACATTTTTTCCCGCAAGGTTTTGCGCATTGTGCAGCTTAATAAGTATTGCGCCGGAGCCGGCAAGATTAAAGGCCGATTGATACGCTGCGGCGGCTTGGCCGGCGTTGTCTTGCGCCATATAGATATCGCCGGCGAGGACATGGCCGGCTGGTGATTTCGGCGCCGATTTCATTGCCGCATGGGCAACCGTTAGGGCTTCGTCAAAGCGCTTTGCCTCAACCTTAATACCGGTTAAGGCGACCTGGGCATCCAGGAAATCGGGTTTTAGCGCCAATGCTTTTTTCAGCGACGCCTCAGCGGCGCGCATATCTTTTGCGGCGAGTTCGGCTTGGGCACTTCGGTAGTAACCTAGCGGCGATTCCGGATTTAATTTGTTTAGTTTCTCAAACGTCGAGATCGCTTCGTTGTTTTGCTCGGCGGAAAGTTGTGCCATCCCCAGCAGGTCCAGCAGTTCCGGATTGTCGGGGCTCTGATTCTGCGCTTCCTGTGCTGCAATGACCGCTTGCTTGGCATCGCCAACTTGCATGTAATAGCGAACCAGCGCGAGGCTGGGCTGCGCCGCTTTTGGATGCGCTGCGCGCGCTTTTTGAATCCAATCAAGGGTTTCTTGCGATTGTTTAGTCGCGTTAGCCAGATTTGCAAGCGCCAGCATCGCTTGCATGTTATTTTTGTCCTTGCTCAATACGGTCTCAAAGCGTTTTTTAGCCGCGCCCGGATTCTTTTCCTGAAGATCTAGCGAAGCAAGATTCGCTGTTGCCGGAAAATAGGCCGGGTTGAGTTCCAGCGCGCGCTCGAAGTTCTTTTTAGCGCTGGCAAGATCTTTTTTACCGACATACGCAGCGCCTTTGAAATTGTATGTCAGGGGATTATTCGGTTGTTTTTTCTCGAGTCCATCAAGCGCTTTAAGGGCGGCGTCGAACTCACGCCGATTGATGTGGGACATTGCCAGCAGGATATCTGCTTTGAACTGCCCGGCATCCATAGTGGCCGCCTTCTCTAAATCTTCAATTGCCGCGCCCGCTTCGCCGCCTGCTAGCCGAGACAATCCAAGTCCGGTGCGAATGTTGGTACTTTTCGGATCGATCGTAGCGGCTCTTTCGAGATAGTGCGTGGCCTTCTCGTAGTCGCCTATTTGCATGTAGGATTCTCCAGCGAGCGCGAGTATCTGAGGATCGTCCGGCGCTCGTGAGGCGGCCGGTTCGATAATCTCAATGGCGCGTTGCGGTTGTTTCGAGCGCAACAGCAATGTCGTTAGGAGGCGTCGTGCGAGTAGATTATCTGGGGCGTTATCCAATACCTTGCGTAAGTTGGTCTCGGCCTGTTCTTTCGATCCGAGCGCGCCATAGACAGCGCCGGACAACAATAAGCTTGGGAGATGATTCGGCAAGACTTTTAGGACATCCTGCAAGGCGTCCCGAGCCGCTTCATTTTTTCCATTGCGAAAATGCAGCAGCGCCTGCAGATACGTGCCGATCAGATTTTTTGATTGGATCTTGAACGCGGCGTTAATATCCGCTTGGGCTTCCGCATTTTTTGCAGACGCCAGCAAGGCCGCCGCACGGCTTAAGCGCGGCGGAAGGCTTTGCGGATGCGCGTCAATAGCCGCGCTGTAGGCCGCAATCGCCTCGTCAACGTGGCCTTGGAAGCGTAGAAAGTCTCCTTTTGCCGTGAGGGCGTCGAGATTCTTTGGATCTTTGCTTAAGGCCTCGTCCAGCAATTTGAGGGCGCCCTCAATGTCCTGGGTCGACGCTTTGAGTCGAGCCTTTCCAATGAGTGCATCGCTATCGCCAGGCCGGGCCGCGAGCGCAGCATTGAAATCCGCCTCTGCTTCCTTTAGCTGTCGTAGGCCCGCGTGGGCTTGGGCGCGTAACACCAACACAGCGGCTAGATTCGCCGAGCCCGCCGGTGGGGCTTTCATTTCCGCCAGGACGCGGTCGAACGCGCCTTGGCGCAATAGTGAACCGCCTAGTTCGGCTGCCGCATTTGGGTGATCAGGCTTGAGTTCCAGTGCCTTTTTTAGCTCCTTTTCCGCCGACGCACCATCGCCGATCCGGTTATATGCTAAACCCAGTCGGTAGCGAACATCAGCGTTTTCAGGATTATTTTGCGCCGCATTCTTGAGCTGTATGACCGCCGAGCGGTAGTCGCCTTTATCATGAAAGCGCTGCGCCTCCTGTAGCAGAGTTTCGGTAGAGGCTTTGTTGTCGCATCCTCCAACCCCGAAAGCGACTGGCAACACTACGGCAAGCGCCATGAGTCCGGAGTAGCTCATTTGACCAACGAGTCGGCGTATATTCGCGCTGCGCGAATTGGGCATAGATTCACCTTTGAGTTGTGATTGGCAAGCGTGGATCAAAAACGTAAAAATCGGGAAGCGGCTATTTGATGCCGTGGCGATTCAGCAAATCGTACAACGTTGGGCGACTTATGCCTAGCAGTTCCGCAGCCTGCAGCATATTGCCGCCGACTCGCCCTAAAGCCCGAACCAATGCTTTGCGTTCGGCTTCTTCGCGCACCTGACGCAGATTTAGGGGGGCAATCTCACCTTCCGTTAAGGTCAGTCCGAGGTCTTGTTGTGTAATCTGGGGGCCATCGGCCATGATGACGGCGCGTTTGACGAAGTTTTCCATCTCTCGTGCGTTTCCGGGCCAGCGATAAGCCTCAATCGCTTGTAAAGCGTCGGCGGAAAAACCTTGAAACGAGCGACTTTGGCTCTTGCAAAATTTTTCCAGGAAGGCGTGGGCGAGTAATGTTGGGTCACCTTCGCGATCCCGCATCGGTGGTATGTTCACGACGATTTCGCTTAGCCGGTAGTACAAATCTTCCCGGAATCGCGATTCCTTAATCAGCGCGGAAAGATCCTGGTGGGTGGCGCAGACTACTCGTACATCAACCGCGATCTCCTCACGGCCGCCGACACGCTCGAATACACGCTCTTGAAGGAAGCGCAATAATTTTGCCTGCAAAGAAAATGGCAAATCCCCTACTTCGTCTAGGAAGAGAGTGCCACCATCCGCAAACTCGACTTTTCCTTTGGTTTGCTTTCCGGCGCCGGTAAATGCACCCTTTTCGTAACCGAATAATTCGCTCTCCAGTAAATTTTCGGGGATAGCCGCGCAATTGATGGCGACAAATTTTTTGCTGGCGCGCGGACTAAGCTGATGTAATGCTCGCGCCAAGAGTTCTTTGCCCGTTCCACTTTCGCCAAGCAAAAGTACGGTGACGTCAGACGGCGCAACTTTCTCAACCGTTCTGCACACTTTCTGCATTAATGGATCGTTGGTAATGATTCCACTTACGGGGGATTCGCTTTGACGCAGCGAAAGGCGGCGATTCTCTTGTTGTAAGTCATGCAACCGAAACGCTCGCTCGACAATCAAACTCAAAATCTCAGGTTCGACGGGCTTTTGGTAAAAATCATACGCGCCCATACCGATTGCCCGAACCGCGTTGGCGCGGTCTTGGTTACCCGTCACCATAACTATTTTCATATCGGGAGCTAAAGATAAGATCGATTCCAGGGTCGCCAATCCCTCGCTCGCACCGTCAGGATCCGGCGGTAATCCGAGGTCAACCGTTGCGACGGCAGGCTCGTGACGGCGAACCATGGCGATTGCCGCCTCGCGGTCGCTCGCCACCAGCACTTCGTAACCGTCGAAACTCCACTTCAGTTGTTTTTGCAGCCCCGGATCGTCTTCGACAATCAGCAAGACGCCTTTGGATTGGCTCATAGCAACTCCTCGTTCGGCCACGCGCGCGCCGCTTCCGTATTCATGACCATTAGTGGCAAATAGATCCGGAACACGCTACCACGCCCCACTTCGCTCTCGACGTCGATTTCACCACCCAATTCAGTCACGTATTGCTTGGTCTCGTACGCGCCGATTCCCATACCGGTGGTCTTAGTAGTTTCGAAGGGCTGAAACAGTGTTTCGCGGATAAAGTCTTTGTTCATTCCGCGCCCCGTATCTTTTACTTGAATGAGGGCTTTTCCACCAATTTCACCGAGTATTATGAGTACTGAGCCATCCGGCGGAGTTGCTTCAATTGCGTTTTGTAGCAGGTGCCCTATTGTACGTTCTAGTCGTTCTCGGTCAGCGCGCAAGGTCAGTCCGGACGCATGCACTTGCAGTTGCGGCTGTGGTTGGCTATTTTCTTTGGCGGCAACGATGCGACGCAACATGTTTTCCAGGTCGATCAGGGTGTGTCCGCCGGGCGCCGGACTGCCGCTGCGCAGTTGTGTCAGCAACCGTTGCATTTTCTCCACAGAATTTTCCACGGTCTCGATCATGTCGTCTAGAAAGGCGGGGTTATTCTTGTGCTTTTGCACGTTGGATAACAATAGGGAAAGTTGCGACACAAGATTTTTTAGGTCATGGACGACGAACGCCGACATTCGATTAAACGACTCAAACTGCCTTGCCACCAACAAAGCCTTAGCGGCTTCAAGTTGCGCGAGGTAGCTTGCCGCCTGACAGCCGGCCGTTTTAAGCAAATCGCTCACTTCCCAATTGACCGGAATGCGACCGTGGGATTCGGCTAGCACGACGAATCCAATGAGCTGTTCGTGCAACACCAATGGAACAACCATGCCGACGCGTGGGATTTTGCTCAGCCAGGTGGGTAGTTTCAGGTCTTCATATTTCTCCGGATTGGATCGATACTCATTAAGATCAATGACCCATTCTTTGCTCCGCAAAAAAGTAATAAACCCACTTTCGGCGCCCTCGGTGCCGCTTGCCTGTGGCATGTTCCAATGGCCGGCGCGCTCGTATCCTCCCTCTTCTTGCCGTAACCAGAGGGCGCCGCCCGGGCTTTCAACCAATTGCGCGATCGCCTGAATCGACCTCTCCCGTAGATGTACGCCGGGTTCGCCTTCCGACAGCGTTCGGGTAAATCGCAACCATTCTTCGCGATAGTCGAATCGATAGGTAAAGAAATGCTTGCTCAGAAATACTTTGAAACGCGCCCGAATGGTTCCAGACGCCAGCACCACCATGAGCAACAACATTGCGCCGAACATAAAGGTGGTTTGGAATACGCCACCCCAACTGCCACCAAAGAAACGAATGTAATAACCAGCCGCCGCCATCAGCAATAAATAAACGCCGGCGCTTAACAATGTCGCGGAATGAAAGATCATGCGCCGCGAAATGGCGACGTCCAGTGACCAAGTCCGATTGCGCGCCGCCGAAACAAGGATAAGCGGCACGACCAGCGCGTTTACGATCCCGCGCGCCGCGAAAATTTCCGCATTGATCTGTTTGAACAGCATCGCGTCCGAATACAGATAGAAATCGTAGGCAAACATGCCGCCTGCGCCCAGACAGAGAAACTTGATTCCCCAACGTTGGTCGGGAACTGTATTGCGATAGAGAATCTCGACCAGCACCATGCCGGAAATGGCAAGAACTATTCGACCCAAAATATCGGTGCCAAAACGAACCTGTTGCTGAAACTGGGGGAACCAAGGCGCAAGTATCGCGGCAGCAATCAGCGCAGTGCAAACAAATACCAGTCCCCTGGGTAACCATCTTAGTGCTGGCGGCGTGTTATCGCCCTGAGGCTGGATTGAGGTGAGCAGGCTCGACAAAAAGGCGAACCATGCAACGTTGCGGAGGATTTCCAAAATACTCCACCACTGGCCGCCCATTCCATCGGAGGCGAATTCAAAGGTGATCCACGTTGCCCAGATGGCCGTCGTTATCGATGCGGCCATCAGCAACATGCCTTTGGCGCGACCGCGCCAACTGCTCGCCAGCAATAGGGTTAAAATTAGAAATGCAAAGGCCGCGAGACCGTAACTGATAGCGCCAATCAGTCCCACCATAAAAGATCTTCGTCTTTGGAAACAATATGCTAGTGGATAGTACAGGTTTTTGCGGCTAACGCAACCGCGCATTTAGGCGATGTCGCGTCTAATTTCTGATTCAATCGAATTCCTAAATTTATTAGCGCGAAATTAGAACTTAATATCAGCGCCCGCCTTTGCCCCACAGCACAACTTGGACGGTGTCGATGAGTATCATTATGTCGAGAAACAAGCTGTGGTTTTTTACATAATACAAATCGTATTGCAATTTTTCTTTCGCGTCCTCGACCGACGCGCCGTACGGATAGCGAACCTGTGCCCATCCGGTAATTCCTGGCTTGATGCTATGGCGCGCTTCGTAGTAGGGAATTTCTTGCGCGAGTTGTTGCACAAAAAAGGGTCGCTCAGGGCGCGGGCCCACGAAGCTCATGTCGCCTTTGAAGACGTTGAAAATTTGTGGTAACTCGTCTATACGCAGTTTACGAATAATACGTCCGACTCGGGTAGTTCGATCATCGTTTGCCGTGGCCCAAATTGGCTTTCCCGCGACTTCGGCATCAACTCGCATGCTGCGGAACTTGCAGACGGCAAATGTGCGACCGCCCGCGCCTACGCGCTCTTGCAGGTAAAACAACGGGCCCGAGCTATCGAGTTTGACCAGCAGCGCCGTGATCGCAATCACGGGGGAGGTCGCCAAAAGCAAGATGCCGCTCGCGACTAAATCAAATCCGCGTTTGATCACGTCTCGCGAGGAATTATTGTTGAAGCCCTCGCCTAATATCAACCAACTGGCGTTGAGTGAATCGAGTCGCACTTGCCCGCGTTCGCGTTCGAAGAACGTTGACAGTTCGGTAATCCGTATGCCACGCAGACGACACTCGAGTAATTCTTGCATCGGTAATACACCGCCGCGCCGCTCGCGCACCGCGAGCACGATTTCGTTGATGCCATATTTCTGGACGACTGAGTAAAGTGAAGCGTTTTCATCCGGCAAAATGCGTGTTGGTGTGACGTGATCCTGCCCGCCTTTTACCGGCAGGTAACCGATGATTTCCATGCTGCTGGTCGTTGTCTGGTTATTCACCAGCGCTTCGACATTGTCTGCGCGAGTGCCGGTTCCCAATACCAAAATGCGCGATTTAAGTAGGCCCCAGTCGGCCCATTTGTGAAAGGCGGCGCGAACTAGCACCAGCGCAAAATAGGCGATGATGCAGGACAATGCAAAAGCGCCGCGACCCAGAAAAAGAGTTGGGACAAGGTAGAACAGAAAGCTCATGATGGCGAAGCCCATAACAAAGCTTGCCGCGAGGCGCAGCATGGCGGCCACGAAGGAATCCATTGCGTCGCGCTGATAGAGGCCGAATGTCGTCATTGTGACAATCATCAACGTTGCAAACACTGTGGCGATGCCGCCAAAGCCGGTGTTTTCGGCGACGAGCGGCAGTGACACTTGGCCGAAACGCAGGGAGGAGCCAAAATAAATCGACAGCGCCAGAATGAGCGCCTCGATCAGAATCAATACTGCAATAGGTATCGGAATGTAATGATTAAATATTCGAAGCATGCCTGCCTTATTTTGGGATGCCCTCGCATTGACTTGTTATCTCGGGCCTTATTAGCATCTCGATCGCACGCCATTGAATGATAATTCCAATTACTAGGCGGCGCATATCTGAAAACTAGAGACCCGATACTAGTTGCTATCAGCCAAGCAAATAATTGATTTTATTGAAAAATACGACGAGTGACTGAAGTCGCTGCTGGCGCGCCCAACAGGATTCGAACCTGTGACCCTTGGCTTCGGAAACCAATACTCTATCCAACTGAGCTATGGGCGCGAATCGTATAGAATAGCGAAATCGATTATCGGCGTCTATGCATACTTAGTGTGATGCATAAATTGGAGCCGGTATAATTTTGATTTTCAATCGCTCAGCCTGGGAAGAACCATGTCGTCAAATTCCGATGACCCGAAAATCGCGCACACTATCA
>JANNFT010000093.1:0-2222 GCA_031380185.1 Pseudomonadota bacterium | reverse complement strand
ATTGTTTCATTTCTTGTCTCCTTGTTAAGGTTGGTCAATGCACCGCGGAGCTATCCGAAGCTCTTGGGTACACGACAACCTTACAGCGAAGGTGCTTTCTTTTTGATTTCAGATTGAGCAGTAATGGACAAACCGCGAATTGCCTCGGCGTGAAGTTGTCGCAATCGCGCGCGCATCGGAAACATCCATGCTGCTTCAGGTTCGCTCTCCAGAAACTCGCCGCGATATATCGACATCGCTATCGCTTGAGACTCCGCCGCATCGCGGTGGTCGCGCGCGTTATTCATACACAAAGCATCGACCCATACGCGTTCAGGATTCAGACTCACCTTCCCACCAGAAAACCGAATGGCTTCCGTGTCGCCGAGAAGCTGACGCAGGCGATGCAAACTCAGGTTGAGGCTGCGATGCGCCTCATCACCGTCTGCATCGGGCCACAAAGCGTCGGTAATCCTGTGTTCCGAAACATCACAGCCACCCAGTGCGACCACGTATTGCAGTAGGGACATAAGCCGCTTGGGCGTCTTGCGTCCGAAATGCAGCGGCTGTCCGCCGACCTCGATTTCAAATTTCCCGAGGACACGAACCTTCACCGGCCAGGGCCAATTTTCCTGCAACGGATCGGGCGCTGTATAGCGGAAGTGTCGCACTATCTTAAGCACCGACTCAGTGCGAATACCGCGTTGCAGCGCTACCGATAACATCTTGCGGCAGCCTTGCAGCAGCCAGCGAAAGTACCGGTAGGTGCCGTCGTCGCCTACGTCGATCGCCTGTTCAAGCAAGCGATCAGCTTCTCGATGGTCGCCTTGTTCGAAGCGACACCATGCCAACACCAGCACGAAGCTTGCGTCCCAAGTACGTACTTTGCATTCGCGCCCAAATCGCAAACCCTCGTCAGCCAACGCGGCGGCCTCCGCCACGCGACCTGACAGCACCAGCGGGGCGCACTGCAAAACGAAATCAACCAGCTTGTGAGCAGCCCCGCCAATTGCTTCGGCGGCAACCAAAGCTGCTTTGTGACGCTCAACGCCAGCGGCGAAGTTGCCCATGATAGTTTCGTACATGCCCTCGCCCCAAAGCTGGTGCGCTCGTTCCAGGGGACGCGCGGGGTTAACGACGCGCTGCAGCGCCTCCATCGAGGTCCGCGTACGTTCGATATCGAAATAGCAGGCGGCATGCATGCTCGCAAAGAAGTGGCATAGGAACTCTAGTTGGCGCAGGTTGTAGTGAGCCCCCAGCAACGCACCACGCTCGAGTTCGACATAGGTTTCCTCATGATCGGCGTTCAGGCATAGTTTTGTGCCATTGGCCATATGCCATACCACGCGGTTGAGTTCGGTCAGATTCTTATCTTCAAGCAGCGGCAATAGCATCTTGCGAACGCGATAGAACAAGTCGAACGCTCCGAGCATACAAACCACCGGCCCGGTGATCGCCAATCCACCCTGCATTCGCGCATTGGTCTCCAGATCTTGCTCGATCAGCGCAACTGTGCGCTCGATGCACACGGGTAACATGGGGTGATCGGGGCGACGGATAGCGATCCCATAGAGCATGGCGGAATAAACGGTAAGCTCCAATTCGCGCGACGGAAACGTGGGATGGCTTTCAAGTAAGCGCCCAAGCCGAAAGATCCACGGCTCCGCGTTTTCCCAGTTCGCGTATTCAAAGTAGTATCCGGTCAGAATCGATGCGGCAGTCAGCATCTGGCCGAGTTCATCAGACAAAGACTCGAATTGCTCGAATGCTCCAGTCAGGGTCGCGCGCGAGAGTTCCTGATCAATCTGAAACTGCGATACACCGAGCCAATAGGCGAGCCAAGGATCACTGCGCGCCTCGGCAGCGGGCAAGCGACCGATCCAATCTAGGAGGGTTTTCCAGCGGCCCGCCGCAAACAGCGGCTGGGCATGCTGTAAAACAATGCGCACCACTGCGGCCCAATGCTCGCTGGCTGCGTACAGCGCGAACGCTTGTTCGATGTCTCCGGCAGCTTCCATCGCCTTTGCCGCACGCAACCTTGCGCTATCGATCTCGGCCAGGGGCAACAATTCTTGTGCCCTAGTTTGAAGGAACGCCCGAAACAATGAATGGAATCGATAGGCCGGCGCGGCGCCATGCACCCGTTGCACAAATCCCTGGCGGCGATACAGGTCTTCCAGCAATTGAGCGGCGTTTTCGTCGCCGGTAATTTCTAACGCCTCAGCAGCGGTAAGCGTCGGCAC
>JANNFT010000052.1:0-11061 GCA_031380185.1 Pseudomonadota bacterium | reverse complement strand
GCAATGCTGCGCCACGACGCCGGGGTACTGTGTGCGCCGACAGCTTTTGGCAAGACCGTGACTGCCGCTGCGATCATTGCGCGTCGCGGCACCAACGCGCTGGTGCTGGTACATCGCACTGAGTTACTTAAGCAGTGGCAGGAACGGCTGCATGCGTTTCTCGGCGTGGACAAAGGCATGGTTGGAACCATCGGTGGCGGTAAGGCTAAGCCAACCGGCAAGATTGATATTGCCGTGATGCAATCCCTATCGCGTCAGGGTGAAATCAGCCCGCTAGTCGAAGACTATGGACATGTCATTGTCGATGAATGTCACCACGTCGGCGCCGTATCGTTCGACGCTATCCTGAAACGAGTCAAAGCGAAATACGTGCTCGGACTCACCGCGACGCCGATTCGTCGCGATGGCCAGCAGCCGATCATTTTTATGCAATGCGGGCCGATCCGCTATACGGCCTCGCCGCATGAGAGTGCACCGCAAGATTTGGAGGTCGTACCATTTTTGTTAGCGAAACAAATTGACCTTCCACCCGACGCCGGTATTCAAGATGTCTTCAGATATTTGTCGAGCGATGAAGATCGTACACAGGCAATTGCTGCTGAAGTTACGAAGGTGTTCGACCAAGGGCGGAAGATCCTGGTGCTAACCGAACGAACTGCGCATCTGGATGCCATTCTTTCCGCGCTGATTGGCAAAGTTTCTGGACTCTTTGTACTTCATGGAAGGCTGTCAAAGAAGCAACGGGCAGCGGTGATCGCGGAACTCGATACGCTTTCACCCGATGCGCCGCGCGTTCTACTCGCGACCGGAAAGTTAGTCGGCGAAGGTTTTGACCATCCACCGTTAAATACGTTGGTATTAGCGATGCCGATTTCGTGGAAGGGCACATTGCAGCAATACGCCGGTCGTTTGCATCGCACACCCGCGACGAAGACCGATGTGCGGATCATCGATTTTGTCGACATGGGACATCCTGCGTTAGTTCGAATGTGGGAGAAGCGTCAGCGCGGGTATCGTGCAATGGGTTATCGACTTGCCCGACAACCGCTGGAAATCGTCGCGCAAGAAACTTCGTCGCAGATCGCGCACTCGACGATCACAGATTCACGCCAACTGAATAATTTGATTTAATCGTTCGCGTACTTGTTTGAAATGCTCCTTGGACACGGATTTTGGTGGATGCGCACGCGCGGTTCGCGTACTCCAGTCAAAAGATTTCGGTTGATGACAAAGTACATAGCTTGTTTTGCCCGCTTTACGCCCCTTGGCGGCGCCGATGGAGACGGCAAACGGATTGTCCGTGTTGTACTCCGCAGTGCTCATCGGCAGGCCAACCGCCAGCGACGTTTTCTCATTGAATATCCTTTGGGAAAACACCAGAAACGGATGGATATCGCGCATCTCACTACGTACTTGTGGGTTGCAATCAATCCATATGATTTCCATTCGGTCTGGCACCCACGTCGGGCGCTTTTTAGTCAATTTTTAGCTGCCGCAGCTACCAACGTTCCGCTCCCAGGGCCTGGTCAGAAATCATCATTTCGCCACCATGGCGTACAGAGTCAAATTTTTCGAGTCGTTGTGCAAGTGTCAAATCCTTGTCTTCAACGGGCGTAATCATGACTTGATTCCCCTTGACTGACACGCGGACTCGTTGATCAGCACACAAACGCGCTTCACGTGCAATAGCCGCGGGCAAACGAACGCCGAGATTGTTACCCCACTGTTTGATATCAAGTACAACTTCAGCCATGAGCACTTCCTCAAGAATGTCTAAACAGAGTTCAAACATTTTGCCTTGGATCGTCAATTCTCAACCCCTTCGAATGGCATTGGAATCTGAAACGGCGCCTTGTTTTCGAGACCATGTGAGGCTGAAATACTCGTTGGAATGGAAGGACCATTCCGCCTCGCCGCGCCTTGCCCTGCACCCCCATAACCACACACTCCGCCCCGTCCAGCTGCCGTTTCTAGGTTCACTTTTCAGTGGCGATTTGACGCCGATAGAGTTCAGCACTATTGATCTGTTTTTTGTAGGTATTTGGCGATAATCTTGCGATTAGATATGAGAAGAACACAAACATTGCAAAGCGCAAGTGTACGGTTAAGCAGTGCCACGGAATCTCGTACTGACCGAACCTCAGGAATACAGGATCTTCGCCATCTTTGGTAATATGTTGGCGAGCACTATCAACGAGAACAAGCATTGATGGGGTGGCTGATGGGGTTCGAACCCACGACAACTGGAATCACAATCCAGGACTCTACCGCTGAGCTACAGCCACCGTTGATGCGATTTGAAGGTGGATTTTAACACGGATTTCTTTGCGCCATGCTGCGCCAGAACGCGCGCCCCGATTGGATTTACAAGGACAGTGCTGTAACGTCCGCGCTGATATTGTCTATCCAGGCGCCTGCCGGCATTATGAAAAATCCTTTCGGCTATGCAATCGTCTCAACAGCGCGGACCGCGCTTTGTCGAGACTGCGCTGGCGCGCACTCTGACTCGTCGACTGCGACCGGGCGCTGCCCGAGAATGATGACACGATCGGCCGACGCAATCGTCTCCGGCCGATGGGCTATGATCAGCCGGGTGAGATTGAGCTGGCGAATCGCTTCATTCACTTGGCGCTCGCGCCCGACGTCGAGGTGACTCGTCGCTTCGTCGAGCGCGAGGATTTTCGGTTGTTTATAAAGCGCGCGAGCGAGCAACACGCGCTGCTTCTGACCACCCGACAACGTCGTGCCCATATCGCCGATCAAGGTGTTGTAAGTCATCGGCATCACCACGATATCCTGGTGAACGCAGGCTATTTTTGCACACGCCTCGACGCGCGTTTGATCGGGCGCCGGATCGAAAAAACAGATATTGTCGCTGAGTGAGCCGGCAAATAATTGATCTTCTTGCATCACGGTGCCGATCAAATTTCGATAGCTCACGCCAAGTTGCCGCACGTTCTGTCCACCGACCAGCACCTCGCCTTCGGTTGGATTCAGCAGCCCTAGGACGATTTTAAGCAAAGTTGTTTTGCCACAGCCGGAAGCGCCGACAATCGCCACCGACTCGCCCTCCTCTATTCTTAAATTCACGTCGCGCAAAATCCACGGCTCGGCTTCCGAATAACGGAAGCTGAGGTTGTTGATCACGATCTCGGCGGGCAACCTATCAACATAGTTCGAGATTTGTAATGCCTCCGGCTCCGGCGCGGTCAAGGCAATGTCCGCGACGCGCTCGGTGTGCAACGCCAGCATTTTGAACTCGATGCCTTTTTCGATGAAGCTGGTGACGCGCGAAGTGAACTGCTGTTTGTAGGCAATGAATGCAAACAACATGCCGATTGAAAATCCGCCATCCAACACCAACAAGCCGCCAAGCCATACCACCGCGATGTTTTCAATGCCGAACAGCGACCCATTCAATGCGTGAAATACAATGCCCAGTTTCTGTACGCGAATGCCGGCATTGAAATTATCGACCAGCAAATTTTCATAAACTGTCCGCCGTTGGATCTGCCGGTTGAACAATTTCACGCTTTGAATGCCGCGCACCGTCTCAAGAAAATTCGATTGCTGGCGCGCCGCGTGAGAGATTTGCTCCTCCTGCGCCTGACGCAGCGGTCGATACAGCGCGAGGCGCAACACGCCGTAAAGCAATCCGGCGACAGCTACGATCAATGCCAATTGCCAACTGTAAATCAGCATCATCGCTGCGGTCACCAAGGCCATTACGCCATCCAGAATTGCCTCGATGAATCCGGTTGTCAACGTGCGTTGAATAACATTGAGCGATTCAAACCGCGACGCTACGTCGCCCAAATGCCGCTTCTCAAAATAATGCATCGGTAACTTGAGCAAGTGACGAAACAGGTTACTCACCAATTGCAAATTCAACGTCGTACCGAGCACCATCAGCACCCAGGATCGCACGATAGTAATGCTCACCTGCACCAGCGCCAGCAACAAGAAACCTGCCCCGAGTACGGTCAGCAAGTCACGGTCCTCCGACACGATCGCCTGGTCGGTCACCAATTGCATGAAAAGCGGCGTGACGATGGCGAAAATTTCCAGTGCGGCGGCGAGCACGAACACCTGGCCGAGCGCGCGTTTTGCGCCCTTGAGCCGCCCGACTAATTGCGTTAAACCGATTTGTTGGCGCTGCTGTCGCGGCGCGAAATCATGCGTCGTCTCAAGCTCCAGCGCAACGCCGGTGAAATGCTTGGATGCCTCGGAAAAACTGAGATGTCGCGCACCGCGAGCGGGATCGTGCACTGTGATTTGGCCGTTCCCGGCGTCGGTTAGCACGACAAAATGGTTGAAATCCCAATGCAGAATTGCCGGCAGCGACAGTTTGTCGATCTGCTCAAGTTCGACTTTGAGGGGACGTGAAGCCAGCTTGAGTTGCGCCGCGATTTGAATCAGATGACTCAAGGTCGCGCCTTTCATCGAAATCGAATGTTGCCGGCGCAAGGTTGCCAGATCGCTGCGGTCACCATGAAATGCGGCAACCATGGCCAGGCACGCCAGTCCGCACTCGGCTGCCTCGGTTTGCAGAATGACCGGCGTCGAGCGGCGTCCGGAAAATTGCAATAGTCGATTCATCGTTTATGCCTTTTTCGCGAGGGTCAAGAGCGGATCGAACAGCCAATCGATTACGCGACGGCGATCGAGCCAAATGTCGGCATCCAACAACATGCCCGCTTGCAGCGCCACCGCGCGGCTATAGGCGTGCACTGACTGCGCGTCGAGCGCGACGGTTACGCGATAAACCGCTTCGTTAATCGCAACCGGAAGTTGGGTTTCGTTCGGCGCGATCAGCGTTTTCGAAATTTCGGTAATACGACCGTGATGACTGCCGAAGCGTTGATACGGAAACGCCTGATAGCGAACCGCCACTTGTTGCTGCGTGGCGATAAATCCAATCGCCCGGCTGGGCACCAGCAACTGCGCTTCCAACATGGCGCCGCGCGGCAAAATCGACAGCAACACGCTTTGTTGCTGAGTTGTTTGATCGCGCTCGGCGAGAATTGCCGTGACCGTGCCGTCTGCCGGCGCCGTGATGACAATGGTGCGACGCGCCTCGTGCTCGGTCAATTCCTGCTCTAACGAGGTGATGTCGCGCTCGATGGCGGAGCGCTGATTCGACGCCGTCAAATCCGTCGTCGTCAACTCGAGGCGCAAGCTGTGAATGTCGCGCTCCAGCACGGTGCGCGAGCGGCTTAATGCCTGCCACCGTGCTTTCTGTTCCAATAGTTCTTCGTTCTTTTGCTGCGTCTGCGCCGCCGAGACGTACTGGCTATTCATCAGCGCGCTAAAGCGCGCCAGGTTTTGTTGAGCACTGGTTACGCGCTGCTGCTGAATGCCGATCTCGTCACGCAATTGCGCGAGCTCCAGCTCCGTGCCGCGAATACGATCGCGCGTCGATTGCGTGCGAATGCCGTCGATCGTGCCTTGCTTGTTGAGCTGAGTCCCCAAACTCGCGTGACGCTCCTTGAGTTTCGCAATGGCGACCGCTTGCGTTTGTGCATATTCGCGCGAACTTCGCTCGGTAGACAATACGAACAAGATATCGCCTTGTTTAACTTGCTGGCCTTCTTTGACATGTTTTTCGATCAAGGCGCCCGCCTGCGGCGCGACCACTTTGATCAGACCCTTATCGGGCGCCAAATATCCGACCACATGGGCTTTGCGCGAGTATTCCGCTACAAACGCAAACGCAATTAAACCTAGCGCAAAAAACACCGCGAAAAGGGTAAGCAAGGAAAACGACAGTGTGCGCACCGATAGCGCGTCGCCAAGCGATTTTTCTCGATTAAAGTCGAGGGCTTCGCGACGGAATAGATCTCGCCTCATCAATCGTTCTCCTTGCTCACCGGGACTTCTAAGTTAGCAGCTATAGTTCCTGGACGAGTAGCTCATCATCAGCTTCCAATCCTGAACACCCAGATAACTGCAATTGGCGCCACCGGAGACCGCTTGTAGTTCTTCGCCGCTCAATACGAGCGGTGTTTCGACATCAAAGAAGTGATTGTCGGTATTTTCGATGACTTGCTCATTCTTAAATGCGTTGTTCATGTTAATTTCCTTTTCAATGATTTTGGGAGTGGTTCAAAACACCGTGGGATCAGACGCCATGCGTAACGCATGCGCATTCGCCGGGTTGCTCGATGCAACTTGAGGGCAGCGAATACATGCATCGCGTCCCTCTTGCCGCCACCATTTGCAATCGGGCCGTATGGTGCATGACGGCAGCTTGTCTTGTACTTTCGGCACGAAACGAACGGTCTTTTCCACCAGCCGGCAATTGCCGGAATCTTCCGCAAAGTGCTGGCATCGTTTTCCGGCACAAGGCCCGGCGAAGCGGAAAATTTCAGTCGGCGCGACCGGCCCAGCAAGCGCGAGCAATTCGTCGGTGATCGGCAGTGGTTTCTCAAAGGGCTGCCAACGGGGTTCTTCAACGGTGCCCGTGACAAGTCCAAAAGCAACACTGCCAGGCCATCCGGGAAACGTGCTCGGACACAGGGGCCAATCGCGCTTTTCCATGATTAGCGGACGAAGGTTTTGGTCGCGATGCCGCCAACTTGGACCGGATTTACTGCAAGGCCACCAGTCGGTCTAAACCAAAACGGATCGATCTTGATGCCATAGATAAACGGATCTTTCAAATAGAACGTGGCGCCACCGCTGACACTGTTTACTTGCTCGTCGGAGAGTGCAACGCCTGCCTGGCCACGCGCTTCCACGGCGCGCTTGACCGCTGCTGCTGCTGCTACTTCGATGTCGGTGATGTTGAGGGTGGAACGTTTGATTTCGTTTGTCATGATTTTCTCCTGTTGGAAAATTAAAAACACTTGTTGCTGATTTATGAACCTAGAGAACCGGAATGGAATCTCTGGAACGAACTATAGAAGGCAAAAATTCGATTGAATATTGGCCTGAAGCGGTAGGTGAAACGATATAGCCCTAGCCAAATGGCCTATTGATGATTGCTCGAACTACAAGACTCGTTACGGCTCACGATGAAGGACGACGGCAGGAAACCGCCCCGTGCAATTCCTAGCGCTTGGAGTGAAGCACGATCCTAAACACCGCGCTCCGCAGTGTGACGATCGGTGATGGTTTACTGTCATGCGCGTGTCCCAGGCGAAACTTATTTCTTCGCATTGAATCTTGCCGGCCGTCTTTGATGTTGGGGTTCGTGCCTCACCCCAACCTACGCGATCTGGTGTTGTTTGGCCAATAGTTGCGGAAGCGATTGACAGTGCAAAATTTTATTCGAGCCGACCTTTAGATTAGGCTGTTGCCTCGACCGCGCGAACCCACACAGCCGTATCGTGAAACGCCGCGCCACCCCTAGGCCAACCGGGGTCGGCGCTGGTGAGCGCGTTAATGCCGAGGCCGTTTTCGAAGTGGCGATTGGGCCAAATGCCTTCGACGATGACGACACTGCGCTGTTGACCGTCTTGTGGCTTCACATGCACCACCACTGCGCCGCGCTCATTGCCGAGTTGCACGCGATCGCCTTCAACCACCCCGAGCGCGGCGCAATCTTCAGGATGAATCAGCGCCGTCGGCCGTTGCTCGCGCTTGATCGATGAGGGTGTTTCGGTGAACGTTGAATTGAGGAAGGTGCGCGCCGGCGCCGCAACTAAGCGAAATGGTTTTTCCGCCGTGGCGTTGTCGATAACGTCCAGATGGTCCGGTAAATCGGGCATTTCCCGCCAGCGGCCGCCGAAGGGTTGCCAGTCCGGACGGAAGTGAAACTTGCGGTCCTTGGTTTCGAAGCCATCGAGATAATGCATCTTCTCAAACGGGTAAGAAAAATCCTGCCCACCGCGCTGGTGGTTAGTCCGCGCATCCCACATTCCGGAGCGGCGCAGTGTCTCGTCCATGATTTCCCACGCACTCATGTTGAATCCCGGGTGCTCGGCGCCGAGGCGCTTGGCGAGCTCGCAGATCACGAAATGGTTCTCGCGCGCCTCGCCCGGTGCTTCGATCACTTTGCGCGCCACTTGGAACACCGTGTGACCGCTCGCCGTGTAGAAATCATCGTGTTCAAGAAATGAAGTCGCCGGTAGCACGATGTCGGCGAATGCCGCGGTTTCGGTCATGAACTGCTCGTGCACACAGGTGAAGAGGTCCTCGCGCGCGAGCCCCGCGTGGACTTTGTTAAGGTCTGGGCAAACCATGGCCGGATTGGTGTTTTGCACCAGTAGCGCGGTGACCGCAGGCCCACCATCGAGCGCATCGGGATCACCGGTGAGGATCGGTCCGAGGCGCGACTGATCGAGCTCGCGAACGCTGGAATCGACCATGTCGAGCCCCTCAATCAGCGTGCGGTCGAGCGGGTAGATGCCGGTGTGACCATATAAGGCGCCGCCGCCTTGGTGCTGCCAGGCGCCGGTAATTGCCGGCAGGCAGACGACCGCGTGCATGTTCGCGGCGCCATTGCGCGAGCGCGAAAATCCGTGATGACAACGAATGAAACTGCGCCGGTGGCGGCCGAACAAGCGGGCAAATTCGACGATTGCTTGCGCCGTTAGGCCGGTGATTGCGGCGGCCCACTCAGGCGTGCGAGTTTTCAGATGCTCCGCCAATTCGTCAGGGCAATCGGTGTAGCGCCGCAGGTACTCCCAGTCGGCGAAGCCTTCCGCGAACAGCACATGCATCATGGCGCAGGCGAGCGCACCATCGGTTCCCGGAAGCAGCGCCACGTGCAGATCGGCCTTGCTCGCCGTCGCGGTGCGGTACGGGTCTACCACGACCAATTTAGCGCCACGCTTCTTCGCCGCCATGGCGTGATGCATCACGTTAACCTGGGTGTGAACCGGATTGCCGCCCCAGATGATGATCAATTCCGCGTGCTCGGCGGCTTCGCGCAAATCGACGCCGCGCTTGGCGCCGACGCCGGCGAGCCAGCCCGAGTCCGACAGTGCGACACAGATGGTCGAGAACCAACGCGAGTATTTCATTGCGTGACGCAGCCGATTGATGCCGTCGCGCTGCACCAAGCCCATGGTTCCGGCATAAAAGTACGGCCAGACGGTTTCGGCGCCATTGCGCTGCGCCTTCTCGGTGAACGCTTCGGCGACACGGTCGAGCGCCTCGTCCCAGGCGATTCGTTTCCATTGCATCGCGCCCTTCGGACCCGCGCGCAATAGCGGCTGCGTGAGCCGATCGGGATGATGCACACGCTCGGCATAACGCGCGACTTTTTCGCAGATCACGCCGTCGGTATAGGCGTTTCGCCGCGAGCCGCGCACACGGCCGATGGTGCGGGCATCGAGGAGTTCGACGTCGAGCGCACAGGTGCTGGTGCAGTCATGTGGGCAAACTGAGGGTGCGGTACGTAATGGAGCGTTCATGTGCTTTCCAGTGTCACGTAAAGTTCACGAACACATTAGCACAAATTGCGCCGGCGCTTAACGCCACGAATGATCGCCGAGAATCGTTATACTGTGGGACAGTTCAAATATACCTCCCCCAAAGAATCTTCGCGAATCGGCTTATTGAATGTTAGCTAAAGTTATTGGCGCGGTTCTCGTGACTGCCACCGCAATTGCCCTCGCACAAACCGGCCCACTCAGCGCATTCTTGGTGAACCGCACGGACAGCGAGGCCTACGCCCAACCGCTGCCCTCTCTTAGTTATAAACAGCAGCAAGTGTTCATGGCCGGACGCGGCCACTTTAATCGGCGCTGGGTCATATTTGGCGTCGCCGCCGGAGATTGGGGTCTGGGTCCCACGTTCATCGCCGATCGTTGCGTTGCATGCCATGTTGGCGGCGGTCGAGGGATGCCACCGACACAATCCTCCGAACAGCTTAGCTCGATGCTGGTGCGAATCAGTTTGCCCGGGACCGATGAACACGGCGCGCCCAATAGCGTGCCGCATTACGGAGATCAACTACAGAATCGAGCGCTCCAAGGGCAAAGCTTCGAATGGAGCTATTCCGATAAGCCGGTGCCGACCGAGGCCGATGTTTTTCTCGATTGGACAGAGTCCGCCGCCACGTTAGCGGATGGCGCGGTAGTCGCGCTGCGTAAACCCAAAATTCGTCTGGAGAATCTCAATTTTGGTGCGCTGCCACTTAACGTCGAAACGTCACTGCGCATCACTCAGCCGATCTTTGGCATGGGTTTGCTGGAAGCCGTTGCCGAGCAAACCTTGCGCGACGTCGCCGCCCGACAGCGAACGCAGGGATTCAATGGCCGCATCAACACCGTGTGGGATGCAATAAACAAACGAACGGCGCTCGGACGATTCGGCTGGAAAGCCAATCAACCCAGTGTGCGCCAACAAATTGCCGCGGCGGCGCTCGGCGATATGGGCGTGACATCCAGCCTGTTCATGGATCAAAATTGTCCGCCGATACAAGAACTGTGCATCCACGAAGTACCGGGCAATCGCCCCGAGTTGATCGACCCGGACTGGAACGATTTGGAATTTTGGACTTTGGGCCTTGCGGCGCCGGCGCCGCGCAATCAGGAGGCGCCGGACGTGCGGCACGGCGCAAAGCTTTTCGAGCAGGCCAAATGCGCCGTCTGTCACTTGCCGACGCTTACCACCGTTGATAAATTCGATCGGCTGCCGCAATTGGAAAAGCAAACCTTTCATGCCTATACCGATCTGTTATTGCACGATATGGGCGACGAACTTGCTGACGGCCGCCCCGATTTTGCCGCCGGTCCGCGGGACTGGCGCACGCCACCGCTGTGGGGCCTCGGATTATCGGAAATCGTATCCGGTAGCACGGCCATGCTGCACGATGGCAGAGCGCGCAATGCCACCGAGGCGATCCTGTGGCACGGTGGCGAAGCGAGCGTCTCGCGCGATGCATTTGCGCGCATGAGCAAGGAAGATCGCGCCGCGCTGCTGAAATTTTTGGCGTCGATTTAGCCTAGCGTAGTTCCGGCACATCAGGATGGAGACGAATGCATGAGTTCGATTTTGTTTGAGAATGTAAATGTTCTGCCCTGTACCGGGGAAGCGCCGTTTCTGGGTGTGGTCTTGATCGAGGACAATAGAATCGTCGCGGTTGAGCGACATTCCGAGCGCATATCC
>JANNFT010000042.1:0-24258 GCA_031380185.1 Pseudomonadota bacterium | reverse complement strand
GAAATATCCGGCGCGCTTCCCGTCACGCTTTCGATCGCCGCGCTGATAGCCGCGACCAAGGCGCCGCGGGGCGTCAAGAATGGCTTGCCGCCTAGCTCCCAGGTCAGGTCGTAATCTAAGTTATGTTTTTTTAACACGCTTTCGAGGCATTCTTTGAGGGATTCCGTTGTGCTGCTTGTCGCAAATCGAAAGTTGAATAATATCTCGGCACTGCCGGGTATGACGTTAGCCGCGCCCGTGCCGGCGCGCAGATTCGAAATTTGCCAAGTCGTCGGCGGAAAATATTCGTTGCCGTTATCCCAGATCGTCGCTGCGAGTTCCGCCAGCGCCGGCGCAATCAGATGAATAGGATTTTTTGCGAGATGAGGGTAGGCGACGTGGCCTTGGATACCATTGACTATGAGTTTGCCGGACAGCGATCCGCGCCGGCCATTCTTGATCATGTCGCCAAGCTTGTCGACGCAAGTCGGTTCGCCGACGATGCAGTAGTTAAGCAGTTCGCCACGAGCGCGCAAGGCTTCCACCACTTTCACCGTGCCGTCCACGCCGGGACCTTCTTCGTCGGATGTAATCAGCAGGCCGATGGAGCCGGGCGCCTTAGGGTATTTTGCGACGAAGCGCTGCGTTGCCGTGACAAATGCGGCGATGGACGTTTTCATATCCGCCGCGCCACGGCCGTATAGTTTGCCGTCACGAATGCTCGGCTGAAACGGATCGCTGAGCCATTGCTCGAGCGGGCCGGTGGGCACAACATCGGTATGTCCGGCGAACGCAATCAGCGGCGGCGTGATGCCGCGTCGCGCCCACATGTTGTCGACGCCATTGTCGCTGATGCGCTCGAAAGCGAAACCCAGAGGCGCCAGATGTTTGCGTAGTATCGCCTGACAATCCAGGTCATTAGGGGTGACGGAACGCTGCGCGATGAGTTGCTTGGTGAGTTCTAAAGTGGCGGTCATGGTCGTTGGTTCAATTAAATTCGTGCGCATGATGGTAGCTTAAAGAATCGCAGTAGCGCCGGTGATTTGTTTTTTGGCATCAGCGCATGCCACGAGCCGCGTGGATACGAAGGTAGTCTCGAGCCATGCTCCCAGCTAAAATCACTCTCGGGGTATTCAAGTGATCCGCCTGGATAAAATACGCCCCGGCAGGCTTAAACACTGCCGGTGGTGATGTGGGTCATGCGGCCCCGGGCATTGCGACGGATATCGGCCTGGGAGCCAATGGCCCGAGGTGGCTCTGGGCCAGGCCCTCATCCCGTATCCATGCGCCTTGCAGACCGCGCGCGGCATTGATAACGCGCATGCGAGCGGGTGTAACGGCGCGGCTCGATAGAATGCTCATGACGACTTAATGTAATGGAAACGATGAGGGCTGTCGATGGCTCGCATACGGCGGATAACGGCTTCTAGTGGCAGCAATTGTATTTATGCCACGTCTCCTCCGCACGAGCGGGCTTTGCCCACCCTACGCATTTTGTAGCCTGGATGCAGCAACGCTAAATCCAGGATCCGTAGTTCCCCCGGATTCCATTTCATCGCATCCGAGCTTCGCTTGCTAAGCCGCGCGTTTCTTGAGTTCATCGCGAACCACTTTGCGCAGCGTCCGCTCCAGCGATTGCTGTTGCATTGAATGTTTCAATTCTTCGTTAATCAAAGTTTGATAGCCGCGCGCGCCGGCTTTCTTTTTGAAGTGCTCGACGATAGCCGCATCCAAATAGATGTTGATGCGTTGTTTGAGCGTTTGTATTTGCCCGCGGGCATTGCGCGCTCGCAACACGACTTTGCCGCTGTCGATGTCGGCTTGCCTGAGCGGCGGGCTATCACGCGAGCTGATTGTAGTAGATCGTTTGTTCATGACGGGTGGCCTTTCGCATCGAAATAATTCGTATCTCATCCTCGGTTTCGCTGGTAACTATTACAACGACGTCGTCATTCAACGACCCAAACGTAATAAATCGTTCTTCACCATAGTCAAAACGGCGATCCTCGAACGTGACGATGTGACCGCTTTCAATGACCGTCCACGCGTCGTTGAAGTCCAGCCCGTGTTCTTTCAGATTGGCGGTTCGTTTCTTTGGATCGTAAAGATACGTCACATCACATTATACACACGTATGTACACATCAATCACGCGCGAACGTAAGATCGCATGCGGCGGATAACGGCTTCTAGTGGCGGCAATAATAATTATGCCAAGCCTCATCCGCCCGACCGGGCTTTCCATGGAAGCAATTCATCTCGGCGTTGTGGCGCGAATCGAGGCGTGCCTCGAGGCGCATGGCCATAGGCCAGCCCTTGGATAGTGCGTCGTCGGGAATGCATTGCCACGAGCGGGAGGCCTCGGGCCAGGCAAGCGGGGTGCGGGTGGTGGCGTGCCTCATCGCTGGGATTCGACGCCGTGTCCGCGTGCGCTGTGCGCACCCTACGCTTGCTTGAAGTTGCCGTTGTTGTCGTAGGTGTAGGCGGCAATGACGGTGTTGGCGGCGTTCAGCTCGGTGGCCAGGCGGCAACTCAACTGTTCTCGAAGTATCGAGTTCGGGCTAGACGACTTCAAATTGCATTTGTTTCAGATTTGCCTCAGGCACGCGATCACGTACTCGCAAGATTTCGATGCCGACAATTTGGTTGTGCTCATTGAAATCCAAAATGATCCCCGGCTTAACTTCCTCGGAATCGGTGATAGCCGAATCATCGAGCTTGAAGTAAACCGCATCCGAATCTTGATCAAAATGTACTTTCATAACGAATTCCTTAGCGTTCGGTCAAAGTAAACCGTAACGACACGTATTGGTGTCACGGCGTCATATATAGATGACGCGAAGCAGTCGATCGCCGTTTTCGACGATGGGGCCGATTGCATGTTTGAGCGCCGGGTCGGTCAAGTCCATATGTTGCTGGCTTGGATTCAGTAAAACTCGCTCCAGCCAATCGATCTGAATACCACGCTCCTTAAGCATCGTCTCGGCGTGTTTTGTGAGCATATATTCGATCATCGCCGCATTTTACAACCACGATGTGCGGTTTGGTGCATTGAATGAGCGCGCTTCAGAAAACGGGGAAAGGCATTACCCTCGCGAATCCCGATAGGTCCAAATGGAAACACTGCAGAGGCATTCATCATGATCGGCATTGACCTGGGAGGCAGTGGCCCAAGGCCATCCAATATCCATGGGACTTCCAGGCCATCGGTCGAGACAATTAAATGCGTGTGCGTGAGAGAAAACGCAGCGTGATGCGTTTGGGTGTTCATCACGTTGCAATTTAATTGACTAATGCGCTATGCACAATTTACCGTACGGCGCGTTTCAATTCCAATTATACGGCGCAATGTGCTGTTGGCGGCAATGGCCCGAGTGGCGCTAGGGCAGCCCCCCACCCCGTACCAATGCGGCTGGTGGCGGGGCTTTCACAAACTAAAGCGGCGCGTCTGCGTCATGTTACCTGTGCTGTCGCAGCTACGTTCGACAAACAACGTTTGGCTGGCGCCGGCCATTAGCACCGTCGAACACCGTGTACCGTATTCTTGTCCTGATACAAACACCGGCGACAGCCAACGTTCTTTATCCAATCCAACACCGGTATCTGGGAGGGCTGAATCCGCGGCGATGGTGCGATCGGCCAACAATGCAACGAGCTTGGTTTCCAGTTCTTGCTCATTTTCACGTAGCGCCAGTTCGAGCGCGGCCTTAGAACGGGTCACTTTGGGCCATGCAGTGTCGAGTTGATGATTGCTTAGTCCGTAGATACCCGGGCGCAGCGCTTCGGACTGCGCCGAAACGCTATTGAAATAGCACAGGCTACTGCCGTCGGAGACGATCAAGTTGAAGCCATTGTACTGGCTGCGGCGATCTTTCAAGTTATCGATAAAATTCTCTGGCGCGGCGCTTCCGGCGAGAAAATCAGAAACGATCAGACCGCGCGATTTAGCCGAAGATTGCATCGATTTCGGATCGCGCACGTTGGTCAACGCGGCGAAGCGCCCATTCTTGGTGACGCCCATCCAAGTTCCATTTTGTTCCAGATCGCGGCCGGCCAGAACGTGTGGTTGATCGGCCCAGAAATCTGCTGCAGAAGTCGGGCGGCGAAAAAATTCATCACGGTTGGCGGCGACGATTAACGGGTAGGATGGCTTGACGCCATACGCCATCACAAGCAAGCACATAAGGCGAAATTCGCCGGTCGATTATTCTGCAGACGGCAGACTGAAGTCGAACGATACTTCGCCGGGTTTCGGCGCCGCCGCCGCTACTTTACGCGCGGCATCAACTTCAGTGCTGTTCACTTGCAGCGACATGTTGGTCGGCGATTCCGCATTGGCAAGCGCCGTTTCCCAGGTGATGCGGCCGGCGCGGAATAATTTGAGCAGCGACTGATCGAAATTCATCAGACTGGGCGACAGACTTTCTTGCATCGCTGCCTTGATTTCGCCGACGGCGCCGCGTTCGACCAAATCGGCGACGCGCTGTGTATTGACCAGTAACTCGAAGGCCGGGATACGCTTGCCATCCTTGCCCTGCATCAATCGTAATGCGATCACCGCCTTTAAGCTCACCGACAGATCTTGCAATAGTGTATTGCGGTTTTCCATCGGGTACATTTGGATGATTCGATTGAGTACGTGGTAGGTGTTATTTGCATGTAAAGTTGCAAGACACAAATGACCCGATAGCGCGAAATTCATCGCCATGGTCATGGTTTGTGCTTCGCGAATCTCACCGATCAGCATGCAGTCCGGCGCCTGGCGCAGCGCGCTTTTCAGTGCGTTCGGGTAGGAAAGAGAATCCATGCCGATATCGCGCTGGCTGACGATGGATTTCTTGTGCCGGAACAAGAATTCAATCGGATCTTCCAAGGTCAAAACGTGCCCGGTTTTTGTCGCGATGCGATGGTCAAGCATGGCGGCGAGGGTCGACGATTTGCCGCTTCCGGTTGGGCCGACGACCAGGATTAGGCCGCGCTTCTCTAGAATCAAATCGTACAGGAACTGCGGCAGATTCAGATCTTTGAGGCTGGGAATATTAAAGCTCACGTATCGTGCGACCAGCGCCAGGCCGCCACGCTGACGATAAATATTGATGCGAAAATTGCCGACCTCCGGGATCACCAGCGACATGTTGAGTTCGAGTGTGTCCTCGAAGATTCTGATTTGTTGTGCCGACATCAATTCGTAGCAGATTTTATGAATCCCTTCGACTGTCATTTTCTGCTCGTTGATCGGAATTACATTGCCGTCGACGTTCATGTGGATCGCCGCGCCGGCCGTGATATAAAGGTCCGATGCTTTTTTTTCGGCCATCATCGCAAAAACCGGTTTGAGTATCACTGGCTATCCCGGTCAATAGGCGCAGCGGAACCGAGCCCGAGCGCCTGCCACTGAGCACTCAACAGTTCAGTAGGCATACGTTTGAACCCACTTTTGGCAAATTGATGCCAACGTCCGGTGACGAAGCACATCAACAAATTTGCCATGGCGTTTGCTTCGATATTGGGATCGAGATCGTTTTGTGATGCGGCGACGCGCAGGCTTTGGCGCACGCTCGCTTCGATGCGCTCGTGCAATTGGTTAATGCGCGCCTGCAGCCGTTGGTCTTCGTTGACCAACACATCGCCGATCAACACCCGTGTCATGCCTTGGTTTTTTTGCGCAAACGCCAAAAGTAAGGCGACGATCGATTCCAGTTGCTTCAGTCCGCTAGTTTCCTCGGAGGCAATCTTGTTAATGCGTGAGAAAATCGTTTGCTCGATAAATTCAATCAAGCCCTCGAACATTTGCGCTTTGCTGGCGAAATGACGATACAGCGCGGCTTCCGAGACATCGAGTTTGGCAGCGAGGGCAGCGGTGGTAATTTTCTCGCCCTGCGGTTGCTCCAGCATGTTGGCGAGGGTTTCTAGAATTTGGGTCTTACGCTCACCGGGTTTGGTGGGCATCGGGAATCTCCCTTGATGTATTGGCGAGTAACGCAGCGTCAATTCTATCGCAGGAAGCGATCCAGCGCCGCATTGTATATCGGCGTGAGCCGCAGGCCGTTGTGCCCGCCGGCCGCAATCGTGACAAGTTCCTTCGGCGCTTGAATGAGCGCAAGCAAACGTTGGCTCGATTGGTACGGGATGACTGCGTCCGCCGTGCCGTGAAAAAGATAGATGGGACGCTTGATTTGTGGCAACGCAAGATCAGTTCGCAACGGGTATTTGAGTAAAAAGCTCGGCACGAACGGATAAAATTGCGAGGTCAAATCTTTAAGGCTGAAGTAGGGTGTTTCAAGCATCAGCATTTTTGGCGGATGACGCAGTGCAAGTTGCGACGCCAGGCCGGTTCCCAGCGAACGACCATAGATGACAATGTTTTGTGGCGCATAGCGTTGGTTGACATAACGGTAAGCCTGTTCCGCGTCGTCGATGAGTTGCTGTTCCGACTTGATTTGGCCACTGCTTTTGCCGTAGCCGCGATAGTCGAATATGAATAGATCGTAACCACGCGAGGTAAAACTTTCGGCGACATCGCCCCAGCGGCGCAGACTACCGGAGTTGCCATGAAAAAATAAAACCGCGCCTTTCGGGTTGCTGACCGTGAAATGTAGCGCATGCAGCGACGCGCCGTCGACCGGCAAAGTAACTTCAGTAAATTTTTGCGGGAATTCGAAGCGAAAATTCGTTGCCAAGGCCTCAGGACGAAAGATTAGGCTGTCCTGATTGAAATATAACGCGCTGCAAACCAAGATGTAGAGCGCCGGGATCGCGAACAGAACCCAGCGGACAAACTTTCTCACTTAGCGGCGACCGCCGAGGATCGAGCCCAACACGCCTCTTATGATTTGCCGGCCAAGCTGGCTGCCGATTGCCCGCGCAGCGCTTTTTGCCGTGGCCTCAATTATGCCTTCGCGCTGACGCCCGACCGGCTTGGCGCCTGAGCCACTTCCTGCGCCGAGGCCGATGGAATCGAGCACCCCGCCCAGCATGCCCTTATCGGCGCTCTGCGCTTGCTCCGCAGCGGAGGTCACTGCGGCAGCTCGTGTTTTTAGCTTTTCGTAGGCGGACTCGCGGTCGACGGTTTTTTCGTATTGGCCGGCGACCAAGGAGCCTTGAATTAATGCGCTGCGTTGCGCAGCGGTGATCGGTCCGATCTGCGAGGTTGGCGGCAACACGAATGCGCGCTCGACAATCCCCGGACGGCCTTTTTCATCGAGAAAGGAAACCAAGGCCTCGCCGACCGCAAGCTCGGTAATGACGGTTTCGACGTTGAGTTTCGGATTGGCGCGAAACGTTTCAGCGGCCGCTTTGACATTCTTTTGATCCCTGGGCGTGAAGGCGCGCAACGCGTGTTGCACGCGATTGCCCAATTGCCCGAGCACGGACTCGGGCACGTCAAGCGGATTCTGCGTGATGAAATAGACGCCGACACCTTTGGAACGCGACAGCCGCACCACCAATTCGATGCGCTCCAACATATGCTTCGGCGCGTCGTTAAACAACAAATGTGCTTCGTCGAAAAAGAACACTATCTTCGGTTTGTCCGAATCACCGACTTCCGGCAGGCGCTCGTACAATTCGGACAGCAGCCATAGCAAAAACGTCGAGTAGACGCGCGGCGCTTGTAATAATTTATCGGCGGCAAGAATATTGATCACGCCGAGGCCGCCGTCGGCGGTTTGCATCAGATCATCCAGATTCAATACCGGTTCACCAAAAAATTTGTCGCCACCTTGCTGCTCCAAGGTCAGTAGTCCACGCTGAATGGCGCCGATGCTGGCGCCGGAGACGTTGCCGTATGCAGTCGTGAATTGGCTGGCGTTGTCGCCAACGAACTGCAACATCGCGCGCAGATCCTTTAGATCGAGCAACAACATACCATTGTCGTCTGCGATCTTGAACACCATGGCAAGCACGCCTTCCTGCGTGTCGTTCAGGCTGAGAATTCGCGCCAACAACAGCGGGCCCAGTTCGGAAATCGTCGCCCTCACCGGATGACCTTGCTCACCGAATACGTCCCAAAGCGTGACCGGAAACGCACGCGGCTGGTGATCGCTAAGGCCAAGTTGTTTCACGCGCTCGGCAACTTTCGGATTATTGCCGCCCGCCTGGCTGATGCCAGTGAGATCGCCTTTCACATCGGCCATGAATACCGGCACGCCAATGTCGCTGAAACGTTCCGCCAGTGTTTGGAGCGTGACGGTCTTGCCCGTTCCGGTAGCGCCTGCGATCAGGCCGTGGCGATTCGCCATGTTGGGCAGCAGGAAACAATCGGCGTTGCTTTTTGCGATCAATAGCGGTGCGGTCATGGTGTTCCAATCACTTATCGAATAGTTCGAGATGCTATCATTACACGATTCGAAAAATCTGAGTAGGTGGAGTATGGCAGGGCATTCCAAGTGGGCGAATATTAAACATAAAAAAGCCGCCACCGACGCCAAGCGCGGCAAGATTTTCACGCGCTTAATCAAAGAAATCACCGTCGCCTCGCGTTTGGGTGGCAGCGACGCCGGCGCCAATCCCCGGATGCGCTTGGCGGTCGATAAAGCGTACGAAAACAATATGCCTAAGGACACCATCGAGCGCGCCATTAAGCGCGGTTCGGGAGAGTTAGAGGGCGTCAGTTACGAAGAAGTTCGCTATGAAGGGTACGGCATCGCAGGCGCCGCGGTGATGGTCGATTGCCTAACGGATAACAAGACCCGCACCGTCGCCGATGTGCGCCACGCCTTGACGAAATATGGCGGTAATCTGGGCACCGACGGTTCTGTCGCGTTCTTGTTCAAGCATTGCGGCCAGTTGATGTTCGCGCCGGGAACCAGCGAAGACAAGCTCATGGAAGCGGCGCTGGATGCGGGCGCCGAAGACGTTATCGCCAACGAAGACGGTAGTTTTGAAGTGGTCACCGGCCCCTATGATTTCGCCCAAGTGAAAGAGGTGCTGGCCAAAGCGGGCCTGAAGGCAGAATTTGCAGAAGTCACAATGAAGCCGTCAAACGAATCTGAAATGACCGGCGAAGACGCGGCGAAAATGCAAAAACTGCTGGATGCGTTGGAAGCGATCGACGACGTTCAAGACGTCTATACCACCGCCGTTATCGAGGCTTGAGTTGCGTCCTAAAATGAACCGCGTTGCGGAGCGAAACCAATAGCATCCGCTCCGACTCGAATTCTGGGCCTTGACCCAGGGCTGCGCGCAACGGGTTTCGGCATACTCGATAAGGCAGATCGCTTGACCTACGTCGTCAGCGGTTCCATTAAAACGAAAGTAGAAGATTTGCCGGCGCGGCTAAAAACTATTTGGGAAGGCTTGCGTGAAATTATCGCGACTTACCAGCCGCAGCACGTGGCTGTCGAGAGAGTGTTCGTGAATGTGAATCCGCAATCGACTTTGCTGCTCGGTCAGGCGCGCGGTGTGGCGATTTGCGCCGCCGTGGCGGAAGACCTTGCGGTATTCGAATACACGGCCTTACAAGTAAAGCAAGCGGTGGTCGGAAATGGTCACGCGAAAAAAGAACAGGTGCAGGAGATGGTGAAACGACTATTGAATTTACCGATGGCGCCGCAAGCCGATGCCGCCGATGCGTTGGCGTGCGCCATTTGCCACGCTCACGGCGGCATGGGCATGGGTGGGCTAGTGACAGCGGGGTTCCGCATGAAAAATGGGCGGTTGGTGCGATGATCGGTCGATTGAGCGGGACGCTTATCGAGAAGCAGCCGCCGCAGATCATCGTCGATGTACAAGGCCTCGGCTATGAATTGGATGTGCCGATGAGCACGTTCTATAATTTGCCCGGTTTAGGCGAATCGATCACGCTGTTCACGCATTTGGTGGTGCGTGAAGATGCCCATCTGCTGTATGGTTTCGGCAGTGACGATGAGCGGCGGGCGTTTCGGCAGTTGCTTAAAATAAGTGGTGTGGGTCCGAAGCTGGCGTTGTCGGTGTTGAGTGGACTTTCGGTTGCTGATTTGGCGCAAGCCATCGCAATGCAAGAGACCGGGCGGCTGACGAAAATTCCCGGCGTCGGTAAGAAAACAGCGGAGCGATTGGTGTTGGAACTGCGCGATAAGTTAGACCATGCGCCGAGCCCATCCAGCTTGGCTGCATCTCCCAAGGCTAATAGCGGCGACGTGCTGAATGCGCTGCTGGCGCTCGGCTATAATGACCGCGAAGCGCAATGGGCGCTAAAGCAAATTCCCAAGGATTTGAGCGTGTCGGAAAGCATTCGTCATGCGCTCAAACAACTATCCAAACAATAATGGAGATCTCTAAAAATCAGAAATCCGTCATTCTGAGCGAAGCGAAGAATCCGCTTTCCCGAATGATCAGAAACAGATTCTTCGGCCTACGGGCCTCAGAATGACAATGATTAGTACTGTCCTAATGTCGAAGGTGAAGGCCAACCCACGCCGTCATGATTGAAACCGATCGCATGATTTCCCCCGCGCCGGCGTCTCCGCAAGAGGAGGCGCTGGAGCGCGCGCTGCGTCCGAAGATGCTCGACGAGTATGTCGGTCAGGAAAAAGCGCGTGGTCAGTTGGAGATTTTTATTCAGGCCGCGCGCCAACGTAAAGAATCCCTCGATCACGTCTTGTTGTTCGGCCCGCCCGGATTGGGCAAGACCACACTTGCCCACATCATCGCGCGCGAGATGGCGGTCAATCTGCGCCACACTTCGGGGCCGGTGTTAGAACGCGCCGGTGATCTTGCCGCCATCCTGAGCAATCTCGAACCGAACGATGTATTGTTTATCGACGAAATTCATCGCCTGTCGCCGGTCGTCGAAGAGATTTTGTATCCCGCGCTGGAAGATTTTCAGATCGACATAATGATTGGCGAAGGCCCGGCGGCGCGCTCGGTGAAGCTCGATTTACCGCCGTTTACCTTGGTCGGCGCGACGACGCGCGCCGGTATGTTGACCAATCCGCTGCGCGATCGCTTCGGCATCGTTGCGCGCTTAGAGTTTTATACGCCGGAAGAATTACAGCGCATCGTCTGCCGCTCGGCGCGTTTGCTGAAGGTCGAAATTACCGATGACGGCACGCTGGAAATCGCGCGGCGTTCGCGCGGCACACCGCGTATTGCGAACCGTTTGTTGCGTCGGGTGCGCGACTACGCCGAAGTAAAAGGTACGGGCAAGATCAGCAAAGACATTGCCGACGCCGGCCTCGCCATGCTCGACGTCGACGTTGTCGGCTTAGATGTGATGGATCGCAAGTTACTCTGTGCGATCATCGAAAAATTTAACGGCGGCCCGGTGGGATTGGACAATCTCGCCGCGGCGATCGGCGAAGAACGCGATACCATTGAGGATGTGTTGGAACCGTATTTGATTCAGCAAGGCTATTTGCAACGCACGCCGCGCGGCCGTATCGCGACACCGCTCGCCTATCGACATCTCGGTTTGCCGGGGCACAATGCCTCGGCGACGGGGGACCTATGGCGTTAAAGCCGGTTTATCAGTTGAGTCGCGCGATCGAGACTTCGGCCGTGTTCGCTTTTCCGGTTTCGGTGTATTACGAAGACACCGATACGTTGGGCATGGTCTATCACGCGAACTATTTAAAGTATTTCGAGCGCGCGCGAGTCGAGTGGTTGAATGCGATTGACGTCAATTTGGTCAAGATCGCACAGGCGGCGCGGCAGGCGTTTGTTGTGCATCGAGTCAATATCGAATATCTTAAGCCCGCGACCCTTGGCGACAGGCTGGAAGCGACGGTCGAAGTGCTGGCAATTCGCAGTTGTTTTGTCGAGCTGCGGCAAACCGTGCGTCGTGGCGAGGAGTTGTTAACCCAGGCGGAGGTTCGTATCGTTTATATCGATATGGATAAACTGAAGCCGGTCGTTTTACCGGACCGGGTTCGAGAAAAATTGAATAGGGTGATCTGAGTGTGAATATAAATACCGACATGTCGCTCTTAAGCCTAATCACCGGCGCCAGTGTGCTGGTGCAGATCGTAATGGCGTTGTTGCTGCTCGGATCATTCGTATCGTGGTCGTATATCTTCACCAAGATGTTCGCCATTCGCCGCGCGAAGCAGGAATCGGAAAAATTCGAACGTGATTTTTGGGGCGGTTCGGATTTGAATTCGTTGTTCCAGGGCGCCACCAGCGGCCGCAAAGAAACCGGCACGCTGGAACGGATTTTCGAAGCCGGTTTTCGAGAATTCCTAAAGCATCGCCGTCAACCGGGCATGGACGTCAGCGTCGTGATGGACGGCACACGCCGCGCCATGCGCGCGACCTACCAACGCGAAATGGATATGCTCGAAGCGCATATGGCGTTCCTCGCGTCGGTCGGCTCGGTCAGCCCTTATGTTGGACTGTTCGGCACCGTGTGGGGAATCATGAACGCCTTTCGCGGCCTTGCAAATGTGGCGCAAGCGACGCTTTCCCACGTTGCGCCGGGTATTGCCGAGGCGTTGATCGCGACGGCGATGGGTTTGTTCGCGGCAATTCCGGCCGTGGTCGCCTACAACCGTTACAGCCATGACATCGATCGCCTGTCGATCCGTTTCGAAAGTTTTATGGAAGAATTCTCCAACATTTTGCAACGGCAGTTACACACGTCCGTCACGGAAAAGTACGTGCCGTAGACTATGCTGCGCAAACCTCGTCGCCTGATGAATCAAATCAACGTTGTGCCCTATATCGACGTGATGTTAGTGCTGCTGGTGATCTTTATGGTGACGGCGCCGTTGGTTAATCCGGGTCAGATCGAATTGCCGGGAATGGGCAGCAGCGTCAGTCCGGTCACCGCGCCGATCGAAATCACCGTTCGCGCCGATAAGTCGATTTGGTTTCGCGACCGCTCGACGAACGACAAGGAAATCGAGGTTGTACGGTTCGAAATTGGTTACATGGTCAGAAAACGCCAAGAAAAAAACGCTAACCAATCCGTGGTGATTGCCGCCGACAAAAACCTTCCTTATGACGAAGTCATGAAAGTGATGGATGCGCTCAGGGAAGCGAACGTCAAACGAATCGGGCTGCTGGCGAAACCGAGGAAGGGTTAATGCAAGATCCGCGTGAGCGGGGCCGCCTGCGCGCCCTGCTGTTAGCCACGATCATTCACACGTTGTTCTTCGGCTTATTGTTGTTTGGCGTCAGTTGGCAAACCAAACAACCTGAGCCAATTGAAGTCGATCTTTGGGAAGATATTCCCATCACCCAAGCCGCTGCCGCAGATGCTGCGATTGCGCCGCCTCAGGAAACTCAAAAACCGCTGCCGCCCGACTCGAAGTCACCCGCTTTGGACATCAAGACTAAACCTGAACCTAAGATCAAGGACGCTCGGCCGAAAGCAGACAAACCCCGCGCCGAAACCGAAACCAGGAAACTCAAAGAGGAACTCGCCAACGAGCGGCGCAAGCAAGCCGCGGCCGCGCTCGATTATGAGAAGCAGCGCAAACAAGAGGACACGGCACTGCGGCAACATTTCGAACAAGAGAAAAAGAAACTTGAGTTAGAGCAGGAAACGGCGCGCAAGCTACATGACGCCGAGCGGCAAAAATTGCTCGAGCAAGCCGAACTTGCCCTCGAGCAAAAGCGCAAGGCGGAAGAGGATAAGCGCCGCGTCGAGGATGAGAAGCGCAAAGCCGAGGAAGATCGGCGTAAAGCGGAAGAGGAGAAGGCGCGCTTGGAAGAGGAAAAACGCCGCGCTCTCGAAGAGAAACAAAAAGCCGAGGAGGAAAAGAAGCGTCTCGCCGAGGAAAAGGAAAAGGCCGAAGAGGAAAAACGTCGGCTACTAGACGAACGTAAGAAAGTCGAAGAGGAGAGGAAAGAGGAAAAGCGTAAAGCCGACGAAGATAAAAAAGAAGAGAAGCGCAAGGCTGAAGAAGAGCGCAAACGCGAACGCGAAGAAGAGAAAAAGCGCGCTCAGGAAGAGCGCAGGAAAACGGACGAAGAGAAAAAACGTCTGGTCGAAGAAAAGCAAAAAGCGGAGAACGAGAAACAAAAGGTGGAAGACGAACGCAAGAAGTCGGAAGAGGAAAAAAAGCGTCTCGCAGAGGAAAAAACCAAAGCGGAAAACGAAAAACAGAAGATGGAGGAAGAACGTAAAGTCGAGAAAGAGCACGATAAAAAACAGGCGCAAGAGGAGAAAGACAAGGCCGAAGCGGTTGCTAAGTTAAAGCACGAAGAAGAAGAAAAGGCGAAGAAACGAGAAGAAGAGAAACATCTTGCCGAAGAAAAGCGCAAGGACGAAGAAAAGAAAGAGCAAGAGAAAAAGGTTGCCGAAGAAAAACGTAAAGAGGAAGAGCAGAAAAAACTCGACGAGGAAAAGCGCGTAGCCGAAGAGAAACACAAGGAAGAGGAACGCAAGAAACAAGAAGTGGAAAAACGCGCTGCCGAGGAAAAACGTGTGGCGGAGGAAAAACGCGTTGCCGAAGAAAAGCGTGTCGCGGAGGAAAAACGCGCGGCCGAGGAAAAGCGCAAGCAAGACGAGGAGCGTGCCGGGAAAGAGCGTGCGGCGAAAGAGGCCGCTGAGCGCGCGCGTCAGCAGATTGAAGCGGCGAAGCGTTTGAAGGAAGAATACATCGGCAAGATTAAAGCCAAGATCGAACAGAATACCTTTGCGCCGGAAGGCATTACCGGCAATCCGCGCGCGGAATTTAAAATTGTGTTGCTGCCGACCGGTGAAGTGTTGAGCGCAACCTTGGTGAAGTCCAGCGGTAATCCGGCGTATGACCAAGCCGTCGAACGCAGCATTTATAAATCCGCGCCGCTACCGGTGCCGCCGAACAATCCGGAATTGTTCCGCGAGTTTCGTGAATTGCGTTTGCCATTTACGTATGTGCGGCATTAGCGATGGCATCGCCATCAGCACCTTGGTTATTGTCCGTCGCCCGTTGCATGGCTGGAAGCCGCATGCAGATTGGTTCTTGGCAAGGTAGTCGGTAGCCGGTAGGTTGGGGTAAGGAACGAACCCCAACACAACTTATACTCGACCACGACAATAATGTTGGGGTTCGTGCCTCACCCCATTAACCGATCGGGCTGGCGAGCGAATTCAGCGTTCCTGTACCGGCATATGCCTTTGAAAGCCGCGCGCCGATTGCCGCCTGGCACGATGCCCGAATAAAATTTCAATGTTAGAAGCGCTGCTGGATTACATCAGTGTTTCAAACATAACTATCGGATAGCAAAAGTTTTTCTTGAGATTTTCGCTCTGCGGGTTACAATAACGCACACGCCAACCGCGGTCTTGAATATGAAACAACTCAAATACGTTGTTATCTTGTGGGGGCTTTTTATTGGCCTTAGTGCACGCGCTGAATTGACGATTGAAATCAGCGTACAGGGCGCCAAGCAAATCCCCGTTGCCATATTGCCTTTCGCCGGCCAAACGCCGTCCCAACAAAATTTGAGCAAGATAATCGGCGCCGATTTGGCGCGCACGGGATTGTTTAAATTGGTCGATCCCGCCGGTTTGCAACCCGATCTGAAGCAGCCGCAACACGTCGCCTTCGCCGAATGGCGTGGCCGCGGCGCCGAAGCGATGGTGATCGGCACCCTTGAGACTGGCGCGACCGGTAAGTTACAGGTGCGTTTTCATCTGTTGGATGTGGCAAAGCAGGCGCAACTGATTTCCCTTGATTATTCGATCGTTCCGGCGCAATTGCGTCCGACGGCGCATAAGATCGCCGATGTGATTTACGAAAAATTACTTGGCGAGCCGGGCGCGTTCAACACCAAAATTACCTATGTGGTGAAGCAGGCAACAAGCTTCTTGTTGAAAGTCGCCGATGCCGACGGCTACAACGAACAAACGGTGCTCGCCTCCACGGAGCCGGTAATTTCGCCGAGTTGGTCTCCGGATGGATCGAAGATCGCTTACGTTTCTTTCGAGCAAAAGAAGCCCATCGTTATGGTGCAATCATTAGCGACGGGTGCGCGCAGCGTCATCGCCGCGTTCAAGGGCAACAACAGCGCGCCGGCGTGGTCGCCGGACGGTAACAAACTTGCGGTAACCTTGACCAAGGACGGCGGTTCGCAGCTTTACCTGATGAATGCCGATGGCAGCGATGCGCCTACGCGCATCAGCAGCAGCGCTGGAATCGATACCGAACCGGCCTTTTCGCCGGATGGTAAGTACATCGTTTTTACCTCCGATCGAGGCGGCAGCCCGCAGGTATATCGCGCCTCGGCTTCCGGCGGCGATGTGCAACGCATGACGTACAGCGGCACTTACAATGTCTCGCCGCGCTATAGTCCGGACGGCAAGAATTTGATCTATATCCAGCGTAACGGCGCTCAATATCGTGTCGTGATGCAGGAACTCGATAGCGGGCAGATTCAAGTTTTGACCGATACGGCGCTGGATGAATCACCCAGCTTCGCACCGAATGGGCGCACGATTTTGTATGCGACTAATGTCAAAGGCCGCGGCATGTTGGCAACTGTTTCACACGATGGCCGTATCAAGCAACGCCTCACGACCCAGGTTGGCGATATTCGCGAGCCGGCGTGGGGGCCGCTGTTGAAGTAGGCCAATTACTCTCTTTTTTTGAATAAGGAAACGTAATGAAGAAAATTCTATTGACGCTTTTGATCGCTGTAACGATTGTCGGTTGCGCTACGCGAAAGCCCGCGCCCATTAGTGATGGCAAGAAAGCCCAAGTAGAAGAAAAGAGTATCGGCAGCGACTCGTCCGGTACCGGCGGCGTCAACGCCGGCGCGGGTGGCCAAGACGGCGCCGGCGCCAACGTTGACGCGGGGGCTGGCGCCGACGGCATTCGCGGCAGCACGGCGGGCGCCGGTGGCGCGGGTGTGGATGGCAACAATGGTTCGGGTGGGGACGCCAGCAGCGCCGGCGCCGGCGGAGCAGTGACGCCGGGAGCGAATGCGACGGGCATGCTCGCGCAACGCAGTATCTATTTCGACTACGATAGCTTTTCGGTCAAGGACGAATACAAACCGGTGCTCCAGGCTCATGCTAAATTTCTAGTGGAGAATTCAGCTTCGAAAATCTATTTACAAGGTCATACCGATGAGCGCGGCAGCCGCGAATATAACCTGGCGTTGGGACAAAAACGTGCCGATGCGGTGCGCCGCATTATGTCGGTGCTCGGTGTTAAAGAGAATCAAATCGAAAGCGTGAGCTATGGCGAAGAAAAGCCGAAGAACGCCGGCCACGATGAAAGTGCCTACGGCCAAAATCGCCGTGCCGATATTATTTATCAAGGCGAGTAATCGATGAAGCGCGCGTGGCTATTGGGTGTTGCGCTGCTTGCAGCGCAGCACACGAGTCTTGCTGCCCTATTTGGCGAAGACGTCGACAATAAAGCGCGCCAGGAGATTGCCGATACTAAGTCGGACATGCAGCAACAGTTTCGCAATCTCGACAAGCGCATGAACTCGATCGAGTTGGGTATCAAGAATCTTGGGCTGGTCGAGATGGTGAACCAGATCGAGCAACTCAAAGAAGAGATGGGAAAGTTGCGTGGGCATATAGAGCTGCAAAATAATCAAATCGAGACCACGCAGAAACGTCAGCGCGAACTCTATCTCGATTTGGATAGCCGCTTGCGCCAAATTGAAAAGCCCGGTTCGTCCTCGAGTTCGAGTGACACAGGTGCAGCAAGTACGCCGAGCGTATCCAACACGCCTAGCGCACCGGCATCCGACGCAAAAGTAGAAACGCCGCACACAGAGCCTGCCGCATCGGCTGCGAAGGAAGAACCCAAACCGGCGGTGACGATGGCGCCCGCGCCTGTGCCGACAGGCCCCGCCCCGACCGCGGCGATAACGCCGAAGCCGGCGCCAAAGCCGCCTGTTACGATAACGCCGTCGAGACCAACGGCGCCACAAGCGGAACTTGGCGGCGACATCAAGTCCTACGAAGATGCGCATAAGATTTTTCGCTCGGGGAATTACCAGGGCGCGGTCAACGCGTTTCGCGGTTTTGTCGAACAATTTCCGAGCAGCATTCTCGCTTCCAACGCGCAGTATTGGATCGGCATTAGTTTTTACAACCTCAAAGATCTCCGGGCCGCCCTCGGCAGTCATCAGCAATTGCTGAAGCGCTACCCCGACTCGCCGAAAGTACCCGACTCGATGTTGAACATTGCGACGATTCAGAGCGATCTAAACGATCAAGCCGCGGCGCGCATCACCTTGGAAGATATCGTGTCGAAGTATCCCAATTCGGAAGCCGCGACAAAGGCGCGAAGCCGCCTGGCTAAACGTCCCTAAGAATTCCATGTTTGAAGCAACCATCGTAGGCAGTCTGCCGAAACCGTTTTGGCTGGCTGAAACCAATCGTCTTTGGCCATCGTGGCAATTGACGGGACCTGAGCTAGACGCGGCGAAGCGTGACGCAACGCTGCTGTGGCTCAAAGTGCAAGAAGATGCAGGACTTGATATCGTCACCGACGGCGAACAGTCGCGACAGCATTTTGTGCATGGTTTTCTTGAGTTTGTCGAAGGCATCGATTTCGACAACAAAGTCAAAATGGGCATTCGCAATAATCGCTACGACGCGATGGTGCCGACCGTCGTCGGGCCGCTGCGTTTGACGGGGCGGGTGCATCGGAAAGAAGCTCGGTTCGCGCGCGCACACACGACCAAAAAACTCAAGATCACGATGCCCGGTGCGATGACGATTGTCGACACCATCGCCGATCGTTACTACGGCGACAAAGTAAAAATGGCGATGGTCATTGCCGATCTTCTCAACCAGGAAGCGCGCGCTTTGGAGGCCGACGGCGTCGACGTGATTCAGTTCGATGAGCCGGCGTTCAATGTGTTTCTCGATGAAGTTAACGGCTGGGGAATCGAAGCGTTGGAACGTTCGCTCGCCGGGCTGAAATGCACCACCGTCGTGCACATTTGTTACGGCTATGGCATCAAAGCCAATATCGATTGGAAAAATTCCCTCGGCGAAGAATGGCGGCAGTATGAAGCGATTTTTCCGGCGATCGCTAAAAGCAGCGTGAAACAGGTTTCACTTGAATGCGCCAATTCGAAAGTGCCGCCGCATCTGATGGGTTTGCTGAAAGGCAAAGATATTCTGGTCGGTGTGATTGATGTCGCGTCCGATGCGGTGGAAACCGCCGAGCAAGTCGCGACCACCATCGGCGAAGCGCTCAAATACGTTCCGAAACAACATTTGTTTCCATGCACTAATTGCGGCATGGCGCCGATGGAGCGCAGCATCGCCGAGGGCAAACTCAAAGCCCTCGCCGCCGGCGCTGCGATGGCGCGCGAACGCTTTAAATAAGCGCCCTGCTTTCGCCGCACGAGCCCTGCCAGAAGCCGTGCTGACACAGGCAGCTCGCACGTCAATTCACTGTCGCGTTTTAGTCGTACAAATAGAGCGCCTCGACGCGGTAAAATAGACCTCCTATGAACAACGTCGGTAATCTTGCCATCGCCGTTAGCGGTATCGGATTTGCGCTCGCATTCGTATTCGGCCGAGTCGCTAATAGGACTCATTTTTGCACAATGGGCGCGATCTCTGATGTCGTGCACATGGGTCACTGGGGGCGCATGCGCATGTGGTTGCTCGCGATCGCGGTTGCAATCCTAGGCGCGAATTTGCTGTCGCTATTTGGCTTGGTTGACCTCTCGCAATCGATTTATCCGCGACCGCGACTCCTCTGGCTAGCGCACATTCTCGGTGGAATGGCGTTCGGCGTGGGTATGACCCTCGCATCGGGTTGCGGGAATCGAACCTTGGTGCGCATTGGTGGCGGAAGCCTAAAATCCCTCGTCGTGCTGGTGTTTCTTGGCATCTCCGCTTATATGACTTTGAAAGGTTTGTTCGGGCTGGCGCGTGTGAATTGGATTGAACCGTTCGCGTTTGACCTTGCGCAAGTGGGTGGCCAAGATCTGCCTAGCATTGCTCATTTTCTGTTCGGCCCGAGCAAGAAAATTTTTCAGATCATAATTGCCGGTGCGATAGCGACTTGCCTAGGTTGGTTTGTATTCAAAGACCGCGACTTTCGTCACGATGCCGATCTTATATTTGGCGGCGCCGTGATCGGCGTCCTAGTCGTTGCCGCTTGGTATCTTACTGGTCATGTGGGTTACGGCGAAAGTCCCGAGACGCTGGAAATGGTTTTCTTCGGCACCAACAGCCGTGCCGCTGAATCGTTCTCATTCGTTGCGCCGGTTGCGTATAGTTTGGAGCTGTTAATGTTATGGAGCGATAGCTCCCTCGCGGTAACTTTTGGCATCGCTGCTGTTGCCGGCGTGATTCTTGGATCAGCCCATTACGCAATAACGTCTAAACGATTTCGCTGGGAAGGATTCACCGATATCGCCGACATGCGCCATCACATCATCGGCGGCATTCTGATGGGTTTTGGCGGCGTCACCGGCCTGGGCTGCACTATTGGCCAGGGAATTAGCGGAGTGTCGACGCTGGCGTTAGGTTCGTTTTTGACGATATTTTCAATCATCGCCGGCGCGGTGCTGGCGATGAAATATCTCGCGTGGCAAATTGATCGCGACGATTCTCCGAGCGCAATTAACTCGTAATTTGCTAAGATGCGCACTGACCCGAGGAGAAAAAATGCTGAAATTAACGGAGCAACATCTCACCGCGTTCGATTCTAAGGGCAACACTATGACTAAATTCAGCCGCGCCGAATATTTTGCCAATCGCGATTTTTCACCCTTACAACCGTATAGCGGTGATTACCTGGCGCAACAGGTGGCCGGATGAACATCCGAGCAAACGGCATTTCCGTTCACTACGAACTCAGCGGAGCGGACCATGCGCCGGTCGTAATGCTATGCCATTCGCTCGCGGCGACACTTGCCATGTGGGAGCCACAAATGGCGGCGCTGACCGAACGTTATCGCGTGTTGCGTTACGATCTGCGCGGTCACGGCAAGAGCGAAGCGCCTGGAGGCGATTACAGTTTCGCTATGCTCGCGGACGACGCGCTCGGCTTGCTACGGGCGTTGAAAATCAATCGTTGCCATTTCGTTGGCCTATCGATTGGCGGCATGATCGGGCAGGCCTTGGGAATTCGTGCCGCGCCGGAGATCGCGAGCCTTTCATTGTGCGCGACGTCCAGCCGCATGCCGCCGGAAATGCATTCGGTTTGGGATGGGCGCATCCAACAAGTGCTCACCCAAGGCGTCGCGAGCATTACCGCGGGTACGCTGGAACGTTGGTTCACACCAGCCTTCCGCGTCAATCGCGCCGCCGAAGTGGCGAGCGTCGGCACGATGATATCCGATACGCCGGTGAATGGATTTGCCGGCTGCGCGAACGCGATCAAGACGCTCAATTTTACCGAGCAATTAAAACGCATTGCGTTGCCGACATTGCTGATCGTCGGCCGTGACGATCCCGGCACGCCGGTTGCGGCATCCGAGGTGATCCATGGCGAAATCGCGGGCTCGGAATTGGTGGTGCTCGACGTTGCCATGCACCTTTGCAATATCGAGCAGCCCGAAGCATTTAATCGCGCCTTGCTCAACTTCCTCACGCGTCAAAGCTGAGCACCTTCCGCAACGGCGGTTTTTGCGGTATCTTTAGGGAGTTAATCAACTCCGAGGCTGGGAAATGTCGTACCCGCTGGTACTGACGTTGGACATGGCAGGTTTGCCGTTTCGCTGGGTCGAAATGGAAGATGCCATCATGTATGCTGCCCGCAACATGGTGGCGTGGTCCATCGGCAGCGAGGCAGGCGTTTTTCACGGCGGCACCTGTCGCGCGACCGGAAAACGTTCCGTCATTTCCACCAAATGCATCATCGCGCTCAAGGGCAGCGACAAGGTCGTACACGATTTGTCGCGACCGCCGCTGTTGAGCCGCGAAACCTTGTTCGCCCGCGATCGCCAAGTCTGCGCCTACTGCGGCGGCAAATATCGGGAGCGGGAGTTGTCGAAAGATCATGTGATTCCGATATCAAAACGTGGTCGCGATAACTGGGTCAACGTCGTCACGGCGTGTCGTCCATGCAACCATCGCAAAGCCAATCGCACGCCCGAGCAGGCGCACATGGAATTGCTTTACGTGCCGTACACGCCGAATCGCCACGAACATTTCATTCTGCAAAATCGCAATATTCTCGCCGATCAGATGGAATACTTGATGGCGAGTGTGCCGCGGCATAGCCGCTTGCATAGTTAACGCGCCTTCCTGCGCGATGGCCTGGAAGCCAATATTGGCGCGGCGATTGCAGCATGCCGGGCTGTGATCGGCTACTTGCGCCCTTCTCGGTCGTCTGTTCTTATTAGCTGAAGCAATCTCAGGTGGCATTTCCTCACCGGAATTCACGCGTTTTCCTAATCCGTCAGTTCCCGGTTAGTTCGGCGCGGTTAATCTGCTTTCACCGCCGAAACACGCGGCTCAACAACCAACAATCACTTTATTAGGAGAGATCATGAACAGAATAAGTCGCAGCATCGCAGTGCTTGGAACGCTCATTAGCGCACTTGCCGCCCCATTCGCCTTCGCGCAATCTCAAGGCATCAGCGAAACCGCAATCGTGCTGGGCTCCATTTTAGATTTGTCCGGTCCGCTGGCCGGCCCGAGCAAACAGGCGCGCAACGGCATGCAAATGCGCGTCGACGAAATCAACGAAAACGGCGGCATTGCCGGGCGCAAGATCAAGCTCATCGTTGAGGACAATGGTTACGATCCGAAGAAAGCCATTCTGGCCGCACAAAAGCTGGTGAACCGCGACGAAGTCTTCGCCATCGTAGGTCACTTGGGTACGGCGCAAAACATGGCGGCGATGCCGATCCTGTTTGAGAAGAATGTCATCAATTTCTTCCCGCTCAGTGGCGCGCGCGAGATGTTCGAGCCGGCCGACAAACTCAAGCTCGCTTATCTTGCCCCGTATTATGATCAAATGCGCATCGTCCTACCGCAACTCGTCAAGCAAAAGTCTGCTAAAAGAGTCGGCATCATTTATCAGGACGACGAGTTCGGCCTCGAGGTCATGCGCGGCGCCGAGGCGGCGCTGAAGGGACTGAATATGTCGTTCGTGGAGAAAACTTCCTTCAAACGCGGCGCGATGGATTTTTCTTCGCAGATCGCCAAACTTAAAGCAGCCGATTGCGATCTCGTCGTCCTCGGCACCATCATCCGCGAAACCGTGGGTGCGGTAGGCGAAGCACGCAAGAACGGTTTCAATCCAACATTCCTCGGCTCGATCACAGCCTACAACCATTTGATCCACACACTCGGTGGCAAAGCCGTGGAAGGTGTGTACGCCGTTCACCAGGCCGCGCAACCCTATGCGGACGATACCTCGAACACTGTGCGCGACTGGGCGACGAAATACAAGACCAAGTTCGGCGAGGATACATCCGTGTGGTCTGTCGCCGGTTATTCCTTTATCGACACGTTCGGGCAAGCCGCGGAGAAAGCCGGCGCAAATCTGAGCACCGATAGTTTTATCAACGCCGTGGAAACCACCGTGTTCCCGCGCGATATTTTTGGTTCACCGGAATGCCGCATCACAAAGGCTGACCGGCTGTGCAGCAACAAATTCCGCTTAGCGCAGATTCAGAATGGGCGTTGGGTTACGTTGAGCGACTATATGTCGGGGGAATGATCTGGCCACAAACGTTTCCCCCTTTGGAAAAGGGGGATTGAGGGGGATTTCCGGCGCCTTTTATTTCCGGCAACGCCGAAATAACCGCTGCGAAATCCCTGGCCCTAGGCCACCCCGTCCCAGCCTCCCTTTTGTAAAGGGAGGAGCAAATTCGCGCTCGCTCACGCTGACCACTAGCAGCATGCCCGGTTCATGGGCTCTGTGAAATGTCCGTAGCGCTGGCACAGGCAGTTCGGGACGAAAATGATTCGACGTATTCGTAATACACCGGCATCGCAAAGGAATCAAAATGAACTGGATGAAAATCGAAGACCTGGCCGCTCAATCACCCTTACCCGAAGCCTACCGCTACGCGCAACTCACCCGCGCTGAAATTCCCGCTCTGATGGATTTTTTAACAAAGTGGTTTCCCGAAGTCGCGGTCGGCGCCGCCAGTTGTTACCTGCGCGAATCGTTCTACTACAAACGCGTGTTCCTCGAGGGCGAATGCGAAAAAGATGTTATCGTATTGCTGGTTAAAAAAGAGCAAGAATTAGTCGCCATGTTTTCTGCGGAGAGGGATCAAGATACGCTGGCGCTTTACGGCCGCTTGGGTGTGGTTGCCGAAGCGCCTCGCGCCATGCACCTGTGCGAATCGGTGATCGCGCTGACGGAAACGATTGGGCGATCGATGGGAATGGGCATGGCGTTTGGCATGGCAACCTTGCATATTCCGTATATGCAGATTGCGCTGGAAAAACTCGGATTCCAATTGGTTGGCATCACGC
>JANNFT010000154.1:0-8595 GCA_031380185.1 Pseudomonadota bacterium | reverse complement strand
CCAAAATTTGGCGAAGAAGTAAACGCGCTGCGTGAGAAAGAGGTCAAGATTTGCGGCTTCATGGTGCCGACTGAAGGCGCGACCAAACAGAAACGCTTTCTGCTCAGCCCGTACCCACCGAATTGCCCGTTTTGCCTAACTGCCGGACCCGACTCGATTATCGACGTGCAGACAAAAGCAGGCATCAACACCACCTTTGAACCGCTCGTGATCTCGGGCAAGCTGCACGTGCTCGCCGAAGATGAGCAAGGGTTCTTCTATCGAATCACCGAAGCGACGCAGATGGAATAAACGCGTGGGCGTTGAAACCAGCATGTGTTTGGTGCGGCAGCCGGCTGCGAAAATAGGGCATTCATTCCTGCGGAGCGAACGCCCTTAATGTTTAAGCCGCCAGCCGACGCGAACTCAGCGCCGGCGCCGCAAGCATAAATCCGTCAGTTGGTCGCCACTGGATTGCCCGGCGAACCGGTCGCGCCGACCAGCTTGAGCGGAGCCCAACTGAACAAGAACTCGTAAGCTTTGTCAGCCGACAAGTCGTCCAAATCGAGGTTCTCGAAGTTGCTGATTCCACGCCGCACCACCAGATTCATGTGGCAATAGGCGAACGAGTCCGGCACGCCCTTCGCGAAGTCGTAAGGCTCAAGGCCCCAGGTGTCGGAGCCAATCATGGCGATCTTCTTCGATGCCAGATATTCGCAAACCTCGGCGGACACGCCGGGCTCGCCAGAGCCGAACTCCGCTTTATCGGCGATCAACTGCTCGTCAGTCTTCGCCTGCTCGCCGACAGGGCGGCCAAGATGATTGGTCTTCCACAACGCATTCCAGCCGGTGCGGAACAGCACTACATCGCCCTGCGTCGCGTCTCCGACGGCTTGCTTCGCGAGCGCTGCGTTGTAGTCCGCCATGGTGATCGCATAACCCTTGGGCAATATCTTGACGCCTTTCAGCATCGCGATGTCGATCAAGATTCCGCGGGTAAAGAATCCACCTGCTTTTTCGGCGCCCAGCTTTTTCATCCCGCGCGTGGAACCGACGTCTTCGAAGCGCACGCCGTTGTAGAAATAGTTGCCGTCTTTCCAACCCTGTGCACCTTTGATGCGGATCATCGGATGCGCAAGGCCGTCCCACTGAGTGCCGACTTGGCCGATTTCGGCCGTCACCAACTCGTCCATAAACGTCTGGTCGAAGCTATCTCCCGGCCAGTTGAGCGGGCCATGGGTCGGCGCGCCGGGAATGCTCAACGCAAACGTACGCCCAGGCACGAGCGGCATATGGTTGCTGTACGGCATGCCCAACAACGCCATTTTTCCTTTCTTCACCAGTTTCGCCGCCTCGATGCGCTTTTGAGGCGTGATGTACGCCGACGCGCCCATTTCATCGTTCGCACCCAGTTCGCTGGGCCACCATTTCTCGTCCACCGGATTATTCTCGGCGAACACCCCGCCGACCAGCAGTACTGCCGCAGACACCGCTATTGCTTGAGTAATAGGTCGCATACGACTTCCTCCGTTTGGTAAGTTGCGAAAATAATTTGTGCGGATAGGACCCCAATAAGGATTTGAAACGCCCCTTGAGCCCCAATTGTCACCCTATCATTCCACTAGCAAGTAGTCAAAGCCTTTTCCAATACAGAATGAGTCTGAAAGGGTGGCTGGGATCGATCATGATGCGAAGCATCGCGAGGGGCTGGCCTCGGGCCATCGAGATGAACGACGAACAATTACATACGCTGGTGCAATTGCAGGTATTTTTGGAGGGGATTTTGGCGGTTGATTTTGCGGTGGCCGCCGACGAGCGCTACGCATTCATCGCGCGCACGGTACGGCGTCTTGGCTATCGTGGCCTGAAGCGAACGGACAAGGGCATGGTACTGGGAAGGCGACGATCAAGCCACCGCGTCACCCACGGAAAATCCTTGGATCCGCCTGTTGTGAACGAATAATCCTGCTCGTTGTTACATAAAATTTCGCGTATGCAGATGTGCGAGTCGCGCGGCCTCGCCGTCGCGAAATCCAAGGCGGCTCAAACGCAGTTCCCGGCCCTGCGCCATCTCGTCTTTAAGCACTTGCACTAAGTCGAAGCCCGCCGCAATCGCCGCCGGCGACCAGTCTCCCGCAGCAAGCAATACCAACGCATCGAACACTTCTTCATTCAGCCCTGAAGTTTGCGCCAGAGCCGTGTAGCGATGCTCGACAGCGGCGCTTAGCCGCGCCTTGAGCGCAGCGTCATGCTTCAACTGATACTGCAAGTGCGCCATGCCGAACGCAACATGACGCGCTTCGTCTCGCGCGGTGAGTTTCGCGATCTGGCGCGTAACCGGGTCGGGTGCGTGCGCTTGAAGAAAATGCAACAGCGCCACGAACGTCCCTTCGCCCAGCACCGAGAGCAAAAACGAGGCGACGGCGAATTCGTTTTCGTCGAACAAGGTTTTCAATGATGCTTGCCCGCCCAACGTGGAAAGCCCCATGCGTTCGCGTTTTAGTAGCGCGCGGCGCGTAAAAACCTCGACATGGCGGGCTTCATCGGCAATTTGAATCGCGAGCAATTGCATCACTTCGCGAAAGTGCGGATGCACCTGGCCCAAAAAGCGAGCGGGCGCCAGCAGCGCCGCATTCTCGTTTTCGATGAGATAAGTCATCACTTGCACTACGGCGTCTTCAACTTCGTCGGGCAACTCAAAATTCGCCGACCAGTCGATCGCGTCGTTGGGATTCCACTGCGCCGCTAACGCTTGCTGATAAAGATGCGAGGCTTCCTCTGCCCAAAGTGCATCTTTGCGCGCGAGCGCAAATTGAAAAGCCGGCGCGCCCGCCTCGACCATCGCGCCACGCGCAGCTAGCCCCCAGGTGGCTTTCGGGAAATCGACAACCGCGCCGTCGCGACGCGGATCGGCCTCACCGGCCCGTTCCGCGCCGTGCCAGCGGCCCTCTTCGATGGGGCTGCGCACGATCCACCAGGTGGTGTCGGCGTCCGCGCGAACAAGTTCGTGGCCTTGCGCACGACACCAGGCGGGCAGATGCACGGCAAGTTCGGCGTTCGACCCGCGCACGCCGACTTTAGCGCCGACCGCGACAGCGCGCAGCGCGCGCTTAATGATCAGATGCGCGCCGCGATCCAGCCCGAGATCGCTAATATCTATAATCGGTGACAAGAATATTTCCGCTGGCGTCGTAAAATTGAGTGGCGTCCACCGCCCTTTCGAGCGCGTGGTAGCCGCTGGTGCGTCCCGGTTTCCAGACTTTGAGTCCCTCGAGATCGAGCAGCGGACGCACCTCGGCGTCGGCGTAGGACATGCCGAGCAGCAAGTTCTTAAACTTCTCGATCAGGGCCTCGGGTGCAGTCGAAGCGACGCTGAAATTGCAATGATCGAACTTAGGCGTTTGCGCCAGCACGCGCGTCTTGCCCTGGGGCAACGTGCCTTCGCCGACGAACAGCAAATGGTTGCCGTCGATCATGCAGGCCGCGTCGACGTCACCCGCCATCAGCGCCTGCGCTGCGTCGCGCTCGCCGCCGATATGGTCACCGTGCTTGCCACCCAAGACATCGAAGCGCCTGACCTTGAAATCGGCGCCCGGCGCGACGCCTTCTCCGCGCAGATAGTCAAGGGGAATTAGCGTCGCCTGAGGCGAATCGACCGCGCCGACGCCAACGGTCTTACCTTTCAAATCCGCGATGGTGTTGATGGAAGAATCGCTGCGAACCACCACGACCGAGGTTAAATCGCAATCGGAATCGCGCATCACGAGCGCCTTGATCGGCACGTCTCGCGCTCGTGCCATGCGCTCGGCGCGCACCCACGCGAGCGGAGAATTCCACGCGACGTGAATCGTACCGTCGATGAGCGCTTCGACTTGGCGTTCGTAATTGGAGTAAAGCACGTAGTCGAATTCAAGGCCTTGCTTGACGAAATATTCCTTGAAGCCATCCCAAATGGTGACGACTTTCGCGGCGTACGCGACCGCTCCCATAACCAAGGTTTGCGCCGGCATATTTGCTCCCGTTAGAACAGCGGCAAGCCGCAAACGGCTTTACCGATGAAGTCGTACAACACATCGGAGGTGGGCGCCATCACGGAAGCCGCGCGCGCATCGCGGAAATGCCGCTCCACGCCGACCTCTTTGCGAAACGCGGCGCCACCGCAAACGCGCATGGCGAGATCGGTTACTTCCAGCGCGCCTTCCGCCGCCGCGGCCTTGATCTCCAGTACGCGCAGCATCGTGTCCGCGCGCCCAGTCTCGACCGCAGTCAAAGTGTCGTTCAACAACGCGCGCACGCTGTCGGCGCGGATGCGCGCTCGCGCGATATAGGCGCGGATAGTTGGCAAGTCGGCAAGCGACTGAGCGAGATGCTCAAGCTTGGCGCCACCAACGTGCGCCGCGGCCTTAGCGACCGAAGCTTCCATCGCACCGAGTGAGCAACTCGCGTTCAATACCTGGAATATTGGCAGCACCACGCCCATCATCAGGTCGAAGCCACCACCGTCTGCGCCAAGACGATCGGCCGCGCTTACTTTCACCTGAGTACCGGTCACGGGCGAGGAGGCATTGCCGCGCAGGCCTAGCCCGTCGAACTGCCCCACGGTCGACACGCCGTTTGCTGTGCTCGGCACCAACCAAATCGTGCTCGCGCCTTCCGCCGCCACCGGTTTGCTCGACCAGACGTATGAGTCGGCCTCGCCGGCAGACGTGATCCAGCTCTTTTTGCTATCGAGGACGATCTGGCCATTGGGCTTGGTCGCCGTGCCGACCGGCGCCCAAAAATGGCTGCGCGATCCAACCTCGGAAAAAGCCAGCGTGGTGAGATGTTTGCCCGCCGCGATGTCGCGGCGGACTGCCTCGGCGCCGAACTTTTCGATGACTGCGGTTCCGCAATAATGCATACACACCACCATCGCCGTAGAACCGCACGCTTGGCCGATGCGCTCCACCACGTCGCTAGCGGCACGGATGCCTTCACCCATCCCGCCCATTTCCTTGGCGCTGATCAGCCCAAGCAAACCCGCCTTGGATAGCGCATCGATCGCGGCGCGTGGAAACGTTGCGGCACGATCAGTTTCTATCGCGGCTGGTTCGATGACATCAGTTATCACTTTTTGTAAAACCGTTAAATAGTCATTGATCTCCATTCTTTCTCCTTTTTTGGGGCGGCGCGCCGATTTGGCTGATTATACCAAGCGCGGGGGCGTTACTAATTAACGTATTATTTTGGAAATTAGGAAAAACGCATAGGCCTGCAACGCGCATGGATACTGGGTGGCCTCGGGTCATTGCCTCGTAGCATATGCAATGCCACGAGGCAAGCAGGGCGCGGTTCGTGGCGTGGTGTCAGTTAGAATTTAGCGTATGCTTCGGCGTTTCCCGCGCAATGACACTATCGAAATATTTCGCGCTACGCAATATTTGACCCAATGCAAATATTCGGTCGACGGGTCATTTTTTTGCTGCGCCTGTTCTGGGTGTCTCCACGCCGATGTTATTGTCCTAAAGCCGTGATAACGCTATAATATTTTTTGTTCGAAAATTTGCTGATTGCATTGGCTGGCGTGATTGTCGGATCGACGCGTATTTCACCGGTCAACTCGGCTCCCGGGTGAGTGAAAGGGCCTGTTCAAAACACGGTTATGACACCGCGAACTACTTCCGCCATGTGGTTAACGATTTAGTCGCGCTCATTTGAGCCCCTTAAAAGCGCGGTTTGTCCGCGCTTTTTTATTTGACGTAACGGAGAACCTGTATGTTGAATATCACTCTGCCCGATGGCTCGAAACGGGCTTTTGATAAATCGCTAACCGTGGCCGAGGTCGCCGCTAGCATTGGCGCGGGACTGGCTAAAGCGGCGCTGGCTGGTAGAGTCGACGGCAAGTTGGTCGACACGTCGTATCGAATCGATACCGACGCCAACCTTGCCATCGTGACGGATAAAGACGCCGATGGTGTGAACATTATTCGACACTCGACGGCGCACTTGTTAGCCTACGCGGTCAAGGAATTATTCCCCGATGCCCAAGTCACTATCGGCCCGGTAATCGAAAATGGCTTTTACTACGACTTCTCTTACAAGCGTCCGTTTACGCCGGAAGATCTAACAAAAATCGAACAGAAAATGGGCGAACTGGCGAAGCAGGATTTTCCCGTGGTGCGCGAGGCGTGGGCGCGCGACAAGGCCGTCGCCTTCTTTAAAAGTATCGGCGAGCATTACAAAGCCGAGATTATTGCTTCCATTCCTGCCGACCAGGAAATTGGGCTGTATCGCGAGGGCGATTTCGTCGATCTGTGCCGCGGGCCTCATGTTCCGTCGACCGGCAAGCTCAAAGTCTTCAAGCTGATGAAGCTGGCGGGCGCCTACTGGCGCGGCGATTCGAAGAACGAAATGTTGCAGCGCATCTACGGCACCGCTTGGGCGAAAAAAGAAGATCAAGAAGCGTATCTGCATATGTTAGAGGAAGCCGAGAAGCGCGACCATCGCAAGCTCGGTAAGCAACTCGATCTGTTTCACATGCAGGAAGAGGCGCCCGGCATGGTGTTTTGGCATCCGAAGGGCTGGACGCTGTGGCAGCAGGTTGAGCAATTCATGCGCAAAATCTATCAGGACAACGGCTATCAAGAAATAAAGTGCCCGCAGATTATTGACCGTACGCTGTGGGAAAAATCTGGCCATTGGGATAATTTTAAAGACAATATGTTCACGACGGCTTCGGAAAATCGTGATTACGCGGTTAAGCCGATGAACTGCCCGGGACATATTCAAGTGTTCAATTCGGACTTGCGCAGTTATCGAGATTTGCCGCTGCGCTATGGTGAGTTCGGATCTTGTCATCGCAACGAGCCGTCAGGTGCGTTGCACGGCATTATGCGTGTGCGCGCGTTTACGCAGGACGATGGCCATATCTTTTGCACCGAGAACCAGATCCAGGCAGAGTGCGTGGCGTACACGGCGCTGCTGCAAAAGGTCTACGCCGTATTTGGTTTTACAAGCATCGTATATAAGCTCGCGTTACGCCCAGAGAAGCGCGTCGGTTCGGATGATTCGTGGGATAAGGCCGAGGCAGCGCTCGCCACTTCGCTGGAAGCAAGCGGCGTTCCCTATGACCGCCTGCCGGGAGAGGGGGCTTTTTACGGCCCGAAGATCGAATATCACCTCAAGGACAGCATCGGCCGATCCTGGCAATGCGGCACGATGCAGGTGGATTTCTCGATGCCGGGACGCTTGGGCGCGGAATATGTCGCGGAGGACAACACGCGGAAAATTCCGGTGATGTTGCACCGGGCAATGATCGGCTCGATGGAGCGCTTCATCGGCATATTGATCGAGAACTGCGCCGGCATGTTTCCGATGTGGCTCGCACCGGAGCAAATTGTGGTGATGAACGTCTCGGAGCATCAAGCTGCCTACGTCACGGAAGTGAACGACGCGCTGAAATCCGCCGGATTGCGCACCAAAGCTGATTTGCGGAATGAGAAAATTTCCTATAAAATTCGGGAACATAGTATGCAAAAGTTACCCTATCAAGTCATTTTGGGTGATAAGGAACTGGCAGCAAAGACGATTGCGGTGCGCAATCGCAAAGGTGAAGATCTCGGGCAAATGCCCATCGCTTCTTTCATTGAACAGGTCAAGTCCGAAATTGCGGCAACATTTTCGTGAGAATTTTTGTCCCGCGCGTTTATGACTATCAAGTTTGGCCGTGTGCGGTTTAGTTAATTTTATGGAGGCATCACAATAGCCCAGGAAAAAGAACTGCGAATTAACGGGGAAATCACTGCTCCCGAAATTCGTTTGATCGGAAAAGACAGTGAGCAACTCGGTGTAGTAACGCTGGCGGAGGCGCAGACTCTGGCAGAGCAGGCAGAATTAGATTTGGTGGAGATTTCGCCTACAGCGAAGCCGCCGGTTTGCCGAATTATGGATTTTGGCAAGCATAAATACCGAGAAAGCAAAAAAGCTCACGAGGCGAAGCTCAAGCAAAAGCAGATTCAGGTCAAAGAAGTTAAGTTCCGGCCTGGTACCGATGAGGGCGACTATCAGATCAAGCTTCGCAACCTGATAAAATTCTTGTCCGAAGGCGATAAAGCGAAAGTGTCACTGCGGTTCAAAGGCCGCGAAATGGCGCATCAAGAATTCGGCTTCAATCTCTTGAAGCGTGTGGAAGGTGATCTACTAGTGCATGGCGCCGTCGAGCAGTTTCCAAAAATGGAAGGCCGGCAGTTGGTCATGATCGTGGGGCCGAAGAAAAAGTAAGTTGTAGCGGTGCAGTTATAAACATGGCGTGTTCGGGTCGTAAAAGTATTCCGACGGAATCACCCGACGCGGATTCAAATCATAATCGGAGTTAGTAATGCCAAAGATGAAAACCAAGAGCGGCGCCGCCAAGCGTTTTAAAGTGCGCGGCTCCGGCAGCGTGAAGCGCTCGCAAGCGTTCAAACGTCATATCCTGACGAAAAAGACCACCAAAAATAAACGCCAACTGCGCGGTACGACAGGGGTGCACGAAACCAATATGGGCTCAATCCGAGCCATGATGCCCTACGCTTAAAGGAGAACCGCAATGCCAAGAGTTAAGCGTGGTGTAACGGCACATGCCCGTCACAAAAAAAT
>JANNFT010000007.1:0-2326 GCA_031380185.1 Pseudomonadota bacterium | reverse complement strand
TTAATTGTTGTTGCTTTGTTCATTGTAGGCTGCGCGACCAAGCCTTCGTCGCGCGCGCCGCGCGCTCCGGTGCCCGCCGAGGGGCGGGCTGCGCCGGCTAAATCGAATGCAAACGTTCAATACGACAAATTTACCGGCAGTTGTAAATCCTGGGACGATTACATCTCCAAAACCGGCGTACAGGATTGCAACGGCCGCACCCACCCGGGTTGGATCGGCGCGACTCGTTGTAACGTGACTTCGAGCGGCTACACCTACACGCCAAAGCGTGAAGAAGGCATCATCGGCCGCACTTGCTTTAGCATCGAGTTGCCGGCGAATCCGAACCAGTTTAAATTGGCTTCGGCCTGCGTGCGCATTGTCGATTGGGCACCGCCGAGCGCGATTACGAATTCTTGCGCTGACAATCGCGAAAATTGGCTCGATCGAGTTTTGGTTCACGAACAACAACACGCTTACCACTGCGAAATGGAGGTGTGGAAAGCGAACCAGCGCTGGGCCAAGCGAAGCCGTCGCTATTCCGGTTGTGGCTTTACTGAAAGAGGCGCGATGAGAGAATTAACCGGAAAGATTGACGATCTACTTAAAGACGAAATAAATAAAGTCATGGAGGCGATCGAGCGCGAATCGGACAAGTTTCACGCATCGTCGCAAGGCCAGCCGATTACGACTAATTGCAACGTCTGCAAATAAAAAAGCCGGCGCCAAGCCGGCTTTTTTATGGCGAGAATTTTTCCCTAACTCTTATTCTTTTTATAAGCGTTGATCTTCTCTTGTAGCAGACTCATTTCCGAGCAGCCCGTCATGCAAATCGCGCGCAGCTTGTTCAGATGTTCTTCCGCCTTAATCAGATTTTTCTGAATCAGATAAGCCTCGCCGATATATTCGTGCGCCGCTTTGTGGCCGGGAGAAAGCATCAGCGCTTGCTCGTAATGCTTGAAGGCGCTGGCGTAATCGCCGGCGTTGCGATAGGCGTAACCCAGATAGTTGTGAACATCGGGATTATTTTTATCGATTTCCAAGGCTTTTTTTAGCGCCGCAATCGCTTTGCTAAAGTCCTTCGCCTCGATAGCCTGTTGACCTTGAACGAAGTTTGGCTCGGTAATGGTAGCCGCATCTTCGGTACCCATGTTGGCAAATGCCGGTGCAAGGGCGCAAGCGAGGCCAATTGCGGCTAACACGCGGCAAAAAGTGGCGGGCATTACATTCATCGGTCATCTCCTTAAGCAAAATATCCGTCGGGCGCGCCATGTTCCAACGCAATTGGCGCACTCGGTTTAGGCAGAACATTATAAGACTTTCTTGAACAGCGATTAGGCAGAAAGCCAAGTATTGATCGCGCCACGAGGCAATCGCAGTGCGCCTTTGCCAATATGCATTGCCAGGAGCCAATCTGGGCGCGCCTCCTGGCGATGGGCGGGTGGAACGAATTGCGGCGGCGCACTCTAAACGTGGCGGCTTGATTATGAGCGAGGCCCGATATTCAGGGCGGGCTAGTTGATGATATCGAACGCTATCGTGGCTAAACTGGGTGTGGTGAAGACTTTGCCGAAGCGCCTCGCTGTGAGGCTGGCGATTAAGCTGCGCGTAGCTGGCGTCGCAAACCGAGGGGTATCTCGATCGGCGCAAATAATTCGCTGGGTTAAAGATAATCCTCGCCCGACTCGTCGACCAGGCGGATCATGCCGAGTTTCTTCGCGGCCTCGTCGGGAAGCTGGCGATACAACTTACGTCGTTCCAATGAAACCGGATAGTCCTGATTATCCAAACAAACGACAAAGATTTCGCTACGCATTATAGGCCTAGAAATTCAAGAATCATGGATAGGGGCTGGCTTCGGGCCACTGCCTCGCCGGGCATACCTTCCCACGCGACAAGCGGAGTGTGGTTGATGGCGTGCCACTGGGCTTGCTAATATTTGATGCCACGTCGGCGTGCGCAATACCCTACGCCTGCTCGCCACGAGGCACGCTGCATGCGGATCGCGGCGATACTCATGGAAAAATATAGGTCGGGTGAGCGTGGCATAGGTGGGGAGGAGTCCATTTCATACTCAGATTAATATTGCCGCTGGCATGCGCTGTGGTAGAGAAGAATTTCTCGTCATATCCTGCGCCGATTCATCATTCCGAATTACGTTCCTTCGCTTCGGTCAAGCAACGATCCGCGTGCGCTGCGCGCACCCTACGCTCGCTTGATTAGGCGGCAAGCCTTAGCGCACCCTCACGAGCGATACCTGCTTGATCGAGCGCTTGCTTGATGCGCGCGATTTCGGAGTCGTTGATTTTCATCAACGGCGGGCGCACGACGGCTTTATCGAGCCGGC
>JANNFT010000512.1:0-9241 GCA_031380185.1 Pseudomonadota bacterium | reverse complement strand
CTTACCGCCGTGGCGCTTATGTCCGCTGGCGCAGCGAATGCAAACGAAGACTTAGCGAAAAAGAGCGCCTGCATGGCGTGCCATAAAATCGAAGGTAAGCTGGTTGGCCCCGGCTACAAAGACGTCGCTAAAAAATATGCCGGCGACGCTGGCGCGGAAGCCAAGTTGATCGGTAAAGTCAAAGCCGGTGGTTCGGGCGTTTGGGGCGCGATTCCCATGCCGCCTAACGCAGCGATTTCCGATGCTGATGTGAAAATCCTGGTTAAGTGGATTCTCGCAATGAAATAATGGTCTTCTGACCGTTCTGACAAGCCGGACTAGCGTTGCTACTCCGGCTTTTTTGTTTACTGATCCGTGTCAGACTTTGCATGAGACGCCTTCACAACCTACTGTGCGAGCCAAAGCCTAGTCGCGCAGTAGGTTGTGAAGACGTCTCTTGACATTACTTGCTCAAGTTAGCATCATCTGGCCATCCACTTTTTACTTGTTTTTATGGAGAAATCAATGACTTTCACTCGCTTGGCCGCGTCCGGCGCCGTGCTGATGTTCGCCCTTTGGGGTTGTGGCAAGACTGAAACCCCGCCCCCCGCGGCAGAATCGAAACCGGCAGAACAAGCAACGCCCGCTACTGACGCCAAACCGGCGGTTGGCGATGAAATACTGGTGAAAATTGGTGTCGCCGCGCCGCTCACCGGGCCGCAATCACATTACGGCAAAGGTATCGAGAATGCCGTACGCATGGCGGCGGACGACGCCAATGCCGCAGGACTAGAGATTGGTGGTAAAAAAATCAAATTCGAAGTGCTCGCGGAAGATGATCAGGCCGATCCGAAAACCGCCACCAGCGTCGCGCAAAAATTAGTCGATGCCAAAATAAATGGGGTCGTCGGCCACATGAACTCCGGCGCCGGCATCCCTGCGTCAAAGATTTACATGGAAGCAAGCATTCCACAGATTTCCGCATCGATGACCGCAGTGGCGTATACCGGTCAGGGCTATCCAACCACGTACCGCGTCATGGCGAACGATGCACAGCAAGGCAAAGTTCTCGGCGATTACGCGACGAAAAAATGGGGCGCGAAAAAAGTCGTGCTGATCGACGATCGCACCGCCTACGGTCAGGGCTTAGCGGATGAAGTGGAAAAAGCGGTGAAAGCAAGCGGCGGGGAAATCACCGCGCGTGAATTCACAACCGATAAGGCGCAGGATTTCAATGCAATTCTTACCAGCGCGAAGGGCAAATCTCCCGACCTCATTTTCTTTGGCGGCATGGATCCGCAAGCCGGTCCCATGGTACGGCAGTTGAAGGGGCTCGGCATGTCCGCTAAATATCTCGGCGGCGATGGCATATACAGCCCGAAGTTCATCGATCTCGCCGGCAAGGCAGCCGAGGGTTCGAAGGCATCGTCACCCGGATTACCGCTGGAGAAAATGCCCGGCGGCATCGCGTTTAAACAAAAATACGAAGCGAAGTACGGTCAGATTCAGCTCTACGAGCCATTCGCCTACGATGCGACGAATGTTTTGATCGATGCGATGAAGCGCGCCGGTTCGACCGATCCCGTCAAGTATTTGGTGGAGATGTCGAAGACCAACTATACCGGCGTGATCGGCGCCATCAGCTTCGATGAAAAAGGCGACATCAAAGATGGCCCAGTTTCTGTTTATGAAGTGAAAGACGGAAAATGGGTCGCCATAGAAACTATCGGCGGCTAAGCGAAGCCGGAACAAATGAAATGGCGCCCACGACGGCGCCATTTTTTTAACGTAGGGGATTGTTGAAAAACTACCGCGGCGCCCGCCTGCTACGTCGGTCCCTGATGGTCCTAGGCCACCCCGTCCCCTCCCTTCTCCCGGAGGGAGAAGGGAGTTATTTCTCTCTTCCTCCGGGAGAGGGATCAAGGGAGAGGGCAGCCGGGTACCAAATTATCGATCGTCACGAATTATGTAAAGCTCAATAAGAAACGGACCGAGCCCGTGGACATTTTTTTTCAACAACTCATCAACGGTATCGTCCTCGGCAGCATCTATGCCCTGGTCGCGCTGGGCTATACCATGGTCTACGGCATCATGCAACTCATCAACTTCGCCCACGGCGAAGTGGTGATGATCGGCGCCATGGTGGCGTTGACCGCGATCCACGCACTTGCCGGCAGCAGTCTGCCGGGGCCGGTGATTGTGTTGCTGGGTGTGCTGGTGTCCATGCCGGTGACTATGGCTTTGGGCGCGAGTATTGAACGCATCGCTTATCGACCGCTGCGCAGCGCGCCGCGGCTCGCGCCGCTGATCACGGCCATCGGCATGTCGATCATTTTGCAACAAGTGGCGGTGTTGATTTGGGGACGCGACTATTTGCGTTTCCCGCCGCTGCTACCCGAGGCGCGCTACGCCTTTGGCGGGACTGTCATTTCGGCGCTGCAAATTTTTATCGTCGTGTTATCGGCGTCAATCATGGCGGGACTTTGGTTTTTAGTGAATCGCACCAAGCTCGGCCGAGCCATGCGGGCGACTTCGCAGAACCCGCAAGTAGCGCGGTTGATGGGCGTTAACACCGATCAGATTATTTCAATCACCTTCGTTATCGGCGCCGGTCTGGCGGCGATCGCCGGCGTGATGGTGAGCGCTTATTATCATTTCGCACATCATTTGATGGGCTCGATGTTGGGTCTGAAAGCCTTTACTGCGGCTGTTCTCGGCGGCATCGGCAATCTTGCCGGCGCAATGATGGGCGGCGTCGCGTTGGGCGTGATCGAAAGCCTGGGCGCGGGCTACATCGGCGACTTAAGCGGGGGGTTTTTCGGCAGCCATTATCAGGATGTGTTCGCCTTCTTGGTGTTGATCGTCGTATTGGTATTCCGCCCGTCAGGCCTGTTCGGCGAAAGAGTGAGCGAGCGCGCTTGAGCACGTTCAGCGGCAGCAAAGAAAAAGCCTGGATGGCCTACTTTGCGATCGGCGCCTTGCTATTGCTGATGCCGTTCCTAATAGATTGGGGATTAGGCCGATTTTGGTTGCGTATCATCGACTTTGCTTTGCTCTATGCGATGCTCGCGCTCGGGCTCAATATCGTCGTTGGTTTTGCCGGGCTGTTAGATTTAGGATACGTTGCGTTTTACGCGGTCGGCGCATACATTTATGCAATCTTGGCGTCGCCGCACTTCGGCATCCATTTGCCGTTCTGGGTGTTGTTGCCGCTAGGGGCAGGACTGGCGGGCATCTTCGGCGTGCTGCTGGGGGCGCCAACCTTGAAATTGCGCGGCGATTATCTTGCGATCGTGACACTCGGTTTCGGCGAGATCGTTCGCATTTTCATGAACAATCTTGACCGGCCGCTCAACATCACCAACGGTCCGCAGGGAATTAACCTGGTCGACCCGATCCGTTTCGGCGAGTTTTCCTTGATGCGTAAGCACGAAATTTTCGGCGTCACATTCACGGATCTACATCAGTACTACTACTTGTTTTTGTTGCTGACGCTGGCAGTCATTTTCATTTGCATGCGCCTGCAAGATTCGCGCATCGGCCGTGCTTGGGTGGCGATTCGCGAAGACGAAACGGCGGCAGAAGCGATGGGCATCAATACACGCAACGTGAAGCTTCTCGCATTTGCCATGGGCGCGACCTTCGGCGGCGTCGCCGGCGGCTTATTCGCGAGTATGCAGGCCTTTGTCAGCCCGGAAAGTTTCACGCTCAATGAATCGATTATTGTTCTGTGCATGGTCGTGCTCGGTGGCATGGGTCATATTCCCGGCGTGGTGCTCGGCGCCATTTTGCTGACTGCGTTGCCGGAAGCGTTGCGTTATTCCAGCGACCTACAGAAAATGCTATTCAGTCGCGTGTTCATCGATCCGGCGAATTTACGCATGTTGTTGTTCGGCGTGGTGCTCGTGGCGATGATGCTGTTCCGCCCCGAGGGCTTGTGGCCATCACCGCAGCGGCGGCGCGAACTGGCGAACCGAGACACCTAGGCTCAATGACGCCGCCAACGGCAATTCTTACCATGCGGGGCGTGTCAAAGCGCTTTGGTGGCTTACATGCACTGTCCGATGTTTCGCTCAGCGTCGAGCACCGCGATATCTATGGCGTGATCGGCCCAAACGGCGCCGGCAAAACGACGCTGTTCAACGTGTTGACTGGACTATATCAACCGGATGACGGCGAGTTCATTTTTAATGGCGAACAACTTCGCGTAGAGAGACCGCATGAAGTGGCGGAGCGCGGCATCGCGCGGACCTTCCAGAATGTAAGGCTGTTTCACAATATGACGGCGCTGGAAAACGTCATGGTCGGGCGTCACGTCCGCAGCCGCGCCGGCGTGATCGGAGCGATCCTGCGCGGCGCGAAGACTCGAAATGAAGAATCGAGCATCGAAGCAAGGGCGTCACAACTTCTCGACTACGTTGGCCTAACTCATCGTCGTGATTTCCTCGCCAAAAATTTGCCTTACGGTGATCAACGGCGGCTGGAAATCGCGCGTGCCCTGGCGACCGATCCATTGCTTCTCGCGCTCGACGAGCCTGCCGCGGGAATGAATGCGACGGAAACTGCGGCATTGAAGACGTTGCTGGAAAAAATCCAGGCCGACGGTATGACAATCTTGCTGATCGAACACGATGTGAAATTGGTCATGGGGCTGTGCAAACGCATCGCGGTGCTGGACTACGGCAAGAAAATCGCCGAAGGATTACCGCACGAAGTTCAGCGCGATCCCAAAGTGATCGAGGCTTATCTAGGAGTGGCCCGTTGAGCTTGCTTGAGGTCAGTGGACTAACGGTTGCCTACGGCGGCATTCAAGCAGTGAAGGGAATCGATTTTTGCATCGAGCCGGGTGAGTTGGTCGCTTTGATCGGCGCCAACGGCGCGGGCAAAAGCAGTACATTAAAAACTTTGGCGGGGATGCATCAACCGGCGGGCGGCACGATCATATACGGCGGCGAGCGCATCGACGGTATGGCGTCCCATCTCCTGATCCGCAAAGGATTGGCGCTAGTGCCGGAGGGGCGCGGTGTTTTCAGCCGTCTCAGCGTGGAAGATAATTTGTTGATGGGCGCCTACAGCCGCAACGATGTTGCGGCCATCAAAACAGAACTGGCGCAAGTCTACGAATTATTCTCGCGTCTGTTCGAACGAAAAGATCAATCGGCCGGTACGCTCTCCGGCGGCGAGCAGCAAATGCTCGCGATCGGGCGCGCGCTTCTTGGTAAGCCGAAGTTGCTGTTGTTAGATGAGCCGAGCATGGGGCTCGCGCCGATCATGGTGGAAAAAATTTTCGACACGGTGCGACGCATCGCCGCACAAGGCGTAACGATTCTGCTGGTCGAACAAAACGCCAAGCTTGCGCTGGAAATAAGCTCACGTGCCTATGTCATGGAAAGTGGTTCCATTACACTGGCTGGAGCCTCGAATACTTTGCTCGATGATCCAAAGGTTCGCACCGCGTATCTTGGCGAGTAGAATAATAAGTGCAGTGCAAATTTCCCGTGGCCAATCCATATGACGGATTGTTATAGGTGTTTATCGGACTTATTCAGAGCTTCCCCAAAGTCTCGGTCTGCGTTGCCGGTCAGCGCTGCAATCACTACGAAAGGAGCGCCGCTGCTATGGCGGAATTCGTGGCCAAACGTCGGTTAGTCCTCGATCTTGTCGTAATTCTCGCGAGTATTCTGCTAGCCGCTTACGCCCTGCAAGTTTGGTTTAACTATCGATACCTTAGCGTCCGCATTGAAGAACGCGCCGAACGAGCGTTGAATCAGAATATGGGCGCGATTTGGCGGTTTCACGACGCTCAGTTTGCCAATTCTCAGGTGATCGCTAAACTAATCGCGGCGCAGTTCCGGCAGAGTTGGCTGGCGGCGCCACACGATCAAACAACTTTTCGTTTTCACCAACTGTTTGAATCTAAGGCGAATGGCGAAACGTTACTGCGCCCACGCTTTCGTGACTTCAAAAACCATCCTTCGGCCGGCGCGCCAAGAGGCTCGAAAATTGATACTGAGAGTCAAAGAAAGTTAGTGCTTGGCTATGATTTGATCGATCAGTTTGGCGCCGGTCTCTTTGGCGCGGAACAAAGTGGTTTTACGCAATTGTTTTCCGCGTTCGTTTGGTACCCAAACAGCGGAATCACGGTGTTTTCGCCCAACAACGAGTGGGGAATCGTCGATTCGACTTGGGACGCGATCAGCAACTACCCAAGCGTTAAGGGCGCGATGCCGATAAACAATCCCAAGCGTCAAGCGTTCTGGAGCCCGGTTTATTTCGACAAAGACGTCAAGACGTGGATGACCACCTACAGCGTGCCGATCGACTTTCATGGGGTATGGATTGCGACTGCAGGCGTCGATGTTTCACTGCAACACCTCTTAAGCCACGACCCGGCGCTGCCGGGATCGTATAACGTGATCTTGCGCGACGATGGGGAGGTGGTTGCTCATCCAGAATTGAAAGATTTTCTCGGCGCCGGAAAGATTCCGGAATTGACGGATCCCGCGCTGGCCGTTTTGCGCCAATCCCTCGGGGCATTGAAGGGCCCCATAGTAATTAACAATCCGCGTTTGGATTACCTTTATGCCATGGCGCCCTTACCGGGTCCTGGGCTCGCTGTCGCCATCGTTTTGCCGCGCGCTGTAATTGGCGCAGAGGCATTTGGATTCGGAAAGATGTCATTGATTTCCGGACTGATTGCGATGTTGGTTGCGCTTGCGGGAATTTATTTCGCTTTGTTAAAACGGGTGTTGCAGCCGATCAAGATTCTGCATGAGGCAACGCGCAAGCTCATGCTTGGCGAGCAGGTTGGTGCTCTTGCGCCCCGTGCGCGAGATGAGCTTGGCGAAGTAACGCATGCCTTCGGTGAAATGGCGCAGCGCCTGAACGACCGCCAGCAAGCGTTAACTTTTCAAGCGACCCATGATGCGCTAACCGCATTGCCGAATCGGCCCGAGTTGTTCCAACGTCTCTCCAGGCGAATCAGTAGCGCGGGGCAAGACCGATTTGCTGTTATGTTCATTGATCTGGATCGTTTCAAAATGATCAACGATTCGCTCGGACATCACTACGGTGATTTAGTGCTGCGCGAAGTGGCGGCGCGTATTCAACGCGTGTTGCCGGAAGAAGTTGATTTGGGCCGTTTCGGCGGCGATGAATTTTTGATGATCGTTCATCCGATTTCGTCGGCCGCGCGGTGCGCCGAAGCGGTGGCAAAGGCGCTGCAGGAGCCGTTCGAACTGGCCAATCGCAAGGTGCTGATTACTTGCAGCATCGGCATCAGCCATTACCCCGATCATGGTGCCGATGCAATGGGACTTATTCAGCACGCCGATACCGCGATGTATCACGCCAAGGCCTCGGGGCGTAATCGCTATGCGGTTTATTCCGGTCGGCTTGGAGAAATTGCGGAACGAAATTTTATGATGGAAACGCGTTTTCGCGAAGCCATCGCCAACAACGGGTTTCGCTTTGCTTATCAACGAGTGGTCGCGACGGGTGCTCACCGGATTTGCGGCGCCGAGGCCTTGTTGCGTTGGTTCGACGACGAGTTAGGTTATGTCCCGCCAGATCAGGTTGTCGCACTTGCGGAAGAACTGGGCTTATCAACCGAATTGGCGAAAATCACTATCGACAATTGTTTCGATTTTTTCCGGCGCCATGGCAAAAATCTACCCCCCACATTCAAGCTGGCATTCAATCTTTCAGCGGAGCAATTTTCTTCAACTGCTGTGATTGATCACATCATTGCGCGTTTTGGCCCGATTCAAACGTCCCTGCATCGGATCGAGGTTGAGATCACCGAATCGACGCTGCTGAGCGATAGTCGTATCGCGGAAAATCACATTGAGCGAATGTCAAATGCAGGTATCGAGGTCGGAATCGATGATTTCGGTACGGGCTATGCATCGTTGTCGTACCTACAGCGCTACGCGATTAAGTTCATGAAGATCGATCGCATGTTCACCCAGATGATCAAGCATCGCGAAGATCGCCTGCCCATCATCGAAGTAATGATTGATTTGGCGCAAAAACTTGGATTGCGAGTCACCGTCGAGGGAATCGAGACCGCAGAGCAAGTCGAATACTTCCAGCAACGTGGCGACATGTTGTTGCAGGGCTACTATTTCGGTATGCCGGACACCGATGCGGCGTTGCTGACAACCCCGAATCGCTCGAGTGGCGATCGGGCATTGCTTAACTCTCTTAAGTAATTCCACCTTGCATTAAACATTGAAACTTCGCCAGCGTGGATGCGCGGTGACGTGACCTAAAATGACATCTGTGACATTATGCAGGTTACACAACGCATAACCGACTAAATTGTTACATAAGAAATCATTGAAATTCGCCGTTCGTAGACTTTGCTGCCGACCGGCGTTAATTAAGTAAATAATTAAAATGACTAGAGTTTGGCTGACACGGTCGCCCAAAACCTGGGTGAAAATACCGATCCATCTCATTCGAATGAAAGGACTAAAAAAATGACTCGGAACTTGCTTTCTATTTGCGCGCTTGCGATCACGGTTTTTATATCCGCTTGTGGCGGTGGCGGTGGTGGCGGTGGCGGCGGTGGAGGTGGGGGCGGCGGCGTTACTATTGACACACCCGCGAGAATCACGGGTACGAACTTTGCGCCGATCGCCAGTTTGGCGGTTCGCAGCAGTTTGCTCGTTGCCGATTCGCCCAATTACAACAACGGGTATCCTGCCGCAATTGTGGGCGGGACTCAGCCTACATCGGTCAACGTGATGAACCTTTCGCGCATGCAACTTGTAGAAATCAAAAAAGTCACGCCCAGCGAAATCGCCGGCGCGGAGTTGCCGATTGGCGCGCGCCCGGTTACGGACGGCGGGCAGACCGCATGCCTAACCGGGACCAAGACAAAAACCTACACGAGTGGGACTGGCGGCGCTGACATTGACCTCGATCCGGAGGTTGGGGATCAGTTGGTGATCAGTTACAGCAACTGCCAACTCGATCTTAGGCAAGAAGCGAACAATTGTGTGTTTCCTCTTGAGCCCGATAGAAATGTAACTTTAAATGGCGCCGTAACCACCGTTATTACAGCGGTTACTTTAGCGACGGTGTATACCGCGAAACTAACCTATTCCGGCTTGAATGTTGCTGCGGTGCGAAACGGTGGACCGGTGAATTCAACGGTAAACGGAAACCTGACAATTGCCCTGGCAGCCACCTCGCCTCAGATCACACTATCTACTGCGGGTAGCGATACACTTACGACGATAACAGGCAGCACGAC
>JANNFT010000504.1:0-3414 GCA_031380185.1 Pseudomonadota bacterium | reverse complement strand
TTCCACATGATCGTCAGACAGAAATATTTCAGGAATTCTATCAATTGGAAAATCCCGAACGCGATCGCAACAAAGGATTGGGCCTCGGTTTGTCGATCGTCAAACGTTCCGCTGACTTGCTTGGCCATACGATCGCCGTTCACTCGATCCCCGGAAAAGGCTCGTGCTTCAGCGTCACCGTTGCGCGTGGCGGCAAAATGCCGGCGCCGGAAACCCCAGGTTCCACGGACGGCGCGCAATCTCACAACGTCGAGATTTTCAATTTGTTCATCGTTGTGATCGACGATGAACATGACATTCGTTTCGCCATGCAATTGATTTTGGAGCAATGGGGCTGCCACGTTTTGTCCGCCGCGTCGGCTAAAGAGGCAATCGATCAGTTGCGGAATCATCTACGCACGCCGGATCTGCTGATCAGCGATTACCGTCTGCGCGACAATGAAAACGGCATTCACGCGGTGCACGCTGTGCGCGCCGCATTGGAAGAAGAATTGCCGGCGATCATCATTACCGGCGACATCGCGGCGGAAGAGCTGCGCCAAGTCACGGCGCTGGGCTTACCGCTGGCGCATAAACCGATCAGCGCGGAAAATTTACGCCAACTCATCATCGAAACAATCTCCCGTGCGGCAGTCGCCGCGGAAAGCGACGGCTAGGCATTGCCGTGCGCTCGATCAAACTTGAGTCCCAATTTGCCCGCCGCAATAACCGCCTGAGTTCGCGTGGTCACGTTCAGCGCTCGCAGCACCGCCGAGGTGTGCGCCTTCACGGTGCTGGCGGAGAGATTCAGGTCGCGGCAAATCATTTTGGCTGGCTTTCCTTGCAGAATCAGGAACAGCACGTCCGCCTGACGCGGGCTCATGCCTAAATCGGCCGGCCGCTTTTCGCCACGCGGCCCCGGCGCAATGGTCGCGGGCGCAACGTGGCCGCCGCCCAAAAAGGTAACCGGGGGAAGATATATTCCATTGGCGAGAATCAAGCGCAACGCGCTAATCATGATGTCTGACGACGAGGTCTTGGGGATGTAGCCCATCGCGCCGCTATCCAACGCCTGCATCACACTGGCGCGATCTTCCAGAGACGACAGCACGACGATCGGAATGCCCGGGTGGCGCTCGCGGATGATGCCGATGCCATCCAGGCCGGACATATCGGGTAATCCGACGTCGAGCAAAATAAGCGCTATGCCGGTCTCTCGCTCTAAACACGAAAATGCTTCTGCGCAGGACGCCGCTTCCATCGCCTCGACCTGGTCATCCAAACGCTTCAATAGAATGGCCAGCCCTTCGCGAAACACTTGATGATCGTCGACCAACAACACTTTCATGGTGAACCCTCCTAACCCCTATTCTATGCCGACGACGGCGTTCCCACCAAGGGTTTGGGCTAAGCCGTTTGGCCTAGCTATTCAGCCTATATCGTTTGGCTAATGCGCCGACGCAGATAGCGCCAGGCGCCAATCGGATTGCGGCTGCCAGCGTATGCACTGCCACGAGGCAGTATCCATGCGTCGCCTGGCACGGCGCCGCAGAGATTACTTCGGACAGAAACCGCCGCTAGCGGACCATCGCCGTATCAGCGTCACGAATTCCTCGTGCGACAGTGGCGGGGTGGCGCGCTTGTCACCGGGCGCCCAAGCCCAATTGACCAGAACGTCATTTTCGACGTGCAGAGCGATGCCGACCGGCCGGCGGTTGCCGTTTCGCGCGGTGTCGGTTAGCGTGGCGCATATTTCCGCGGGCGTGCTGTCGCCCCAACTCATGGGACGCGGCGCCATGTGCCAATCGTCGGCGCCCGGAATGCCGGCGATGTTGGCGTTTTGATGGCAGCTCTTGCAGGTGTAGCCACCGGCGCCACGATCCTTCGCTCCGCGCTTAACGCTGAACATGTGTTCGCGACCTTCGTCGGTTTGGCGCGGGCCGTCACCCTTGGCATGGCAATTGGTGCAGCGCGGATGCTGCATTACCTTAACAGCCGACATGAACGCCTTGATTGACTCCTGCTCGTTATTTTGCCCGTAGGCGAATACGGGCAGAGAAGTGGCGAGTAACAAAACGAATTGTTTTTTTCGAATGAACATCCTGATCTCCGTCTATTGAGCGGTAGCCGCCTGAATGGCGCTACTTTGAAGTGGCAACTGCCGAATGCGCTTCCCGGTCGCGGCAAAAATCGCGTTCGCGACGGCCGGCGCGATCGGCGGCGTTCCCGGTTCGCCGACACCGCCGATGACTGCGTCGCTATCTATTATGTGAACCTCGATCAGCGGCGTTTCCGCCAAGCGCACCATGTCATAGCTCGGAAAATTCCCCTGCTCGACCCGGCCATCTTTAACCGTGATTTCGCCAAACAACGCCGCCGAGAGGCCAAATATAATGCCTCCTTCCATCTGCGCGACGATGGTATCAGGATTGATGGTGCGCCCACAATCGATGGCGCATACCACGCGTTTAACCTGAATCTCGCCGTCCGGCGAAACCGCGACTTCCGCCACTTGCGCGACTATCGTATGAAACGATTCATGCAACGCGATGCCCCGTCCTCGCCCTTTTTCCAAAGGCGTTCCCCAGCCGGCTTTTTCCGCGGCGGTCGAGAGCACTTTGCTGTGACGGGGATGCTGCCGCAACAAACTTTTGCGGAATTCGAAGGGATCTTTACCTGCGGCGTGGGCCAGTTCGTCGACGAAGCTCTCTTTGAAAAAAGCATTATAAGAATGACCGACGCTGCGCCAGAAGCCGACCGGAATCGGTGTGCGCGACAATACGTGTTCGACTTTGAGGTTGGCGATTTCGTATTGCATATCAGCGGAACCTTCAGCATTGGTTTTGTCCTGCATCATGTCGGACGCGGCCCACGGCACGATACGTTCCATGAAGGAAAGCGTGACCGACGGACCGACGATGCGGTTCCACCATGCTGTCGGTTTGCCGTCGCCATCCAAGGCGGCGCGAAATTTTGACAGCGCCGCAGGCCGGTACATATCGTGTTGCGTATCCTCTTCGCGCGACCACAACAACTTCACCGCCGCACCGTTGAGTTCCTTGGCAAGTGTCACTGCTTGCACCACCGCGTCCATTTCGGCGCGGCGACCGAATCCGCCGCCAAGATAAGGGGTGTGCACGACTACTTTGTCGGTTTCGACACCGGCCGTTTTTCCGGCGATCCATTGCACCAGCGACGGCGCTTGGTTCGAGATCCATACTTCACAGCCGCCGTTCGCAACACGCGCGGTACAGCTGATCGGCTCCATCGTGGCGTGGGCCAAGAACGGCACTTGGTAGTGTGCCTCGATCACTTTCGCGGCGCGGCCGAGTTCTGCCGAGGCGTCGCCTTCGCTGCGATAAGCGCCGGCTTTATCCGATTCCATGGCGCGCTTGAATTGGCCGGCGATGGCGGCTGAATCGAGTTTGCCATTCG
>JANNFT010000481.1:0-1502 GCA_031380185.1 Pseudomonadota bacterium | reverse complement strand
CACTTGTCCTTGCACCAGCCGCATGCGCTTTCCTGCCCACCGTTTCCGACAATTGCGTTCCACAAGCGATCTGTTTCGGCCTGATCGTCGGTGGCGATTTGGAACGAGAACGCCTCGCTGTGATTGAACGCCGGCCCCCCGTTTATGCCGACGCAAGGGATGCCCGCCACAGTGAACTCGACCGTCAAAATATCGCCCTGCTTGCCAGAGGGATTGTCGCCAGGCGCGCGAAGCAAAGCACCCACCGCGCTATCCGGGAACGTTTCGGCGTAGAACTTCGCGGCGTCCAACGCGGTGCCGTTGTACCAAAGACAAATGGTGTTCTTGCTCATAGCGGATTTCCTTTCGTAAAAAAGAGGGAACTCTGCGCAGTTGCACAATTTTACCCCTCGTCCACTGGTCGTTCGAGATACGCCGAAATCAACAACCACGAACTACTTTTTTGCCACTTCTCTCAACCAGATAAGGCAGTATCGCTCACGAAAGTCCATCACAGAGAAAAATCGATCTCACAATGGCTAACCCGTAAGCGGACCGTCGTCACCGGCAGCAAGGGGTCGATTTTTTCAACGGCATGTTTTGGTTGATGGTTCGATTTGGAGTCAACTCCGACAGAACGAATCGCGCATAGCCGACATTCATTCAAAAAACGGTGGCGATGAGTTCAGGAATACGTATCCACGTCGCCGGTGTTGTTCGACGAGACGCGCTCATCAGCCTACGCCGAGGCAGCACCATGACTGAACGACTCGCGGGTTTAGCCTGCGTAAGGCGCAATCGTTACGGGGTAGCCCTAAGCTAGCCACTAGCCTTGGGCCATTGCGCCGCATGCTGATGTTGTTCGGTACAATTTGGATTGCACCCTACATTTTTATTGTGTTGCCACGAGCCGCATTCTGCTTGCCTCGTGGCGTGGCATGCTTCAAGAACCGCATGAATACCGCCTCATGGCAACGGTCAATGGTGGTTTGACTACGGCGCAATCGGCAATGATCGAACATGATGTTCCGGTTGTTAATCGAGATCATCGAGGTACCTGATTCGACATGGTGATGAAATTGCGGCCACACGTCGATCAATAACTGCGCGAACGCTTCGGCTTTCAGGCTTTCGATGCGTAACCGAATGACGGATGGAGTTTCGGCGTTGGTTACCGCAAGATGAGTATGAAAATCCGCGTCCAGAGTCACGCAGATTCGCTGTTATTGTCGCGCAGCCTCGAGAATTGCGACGTCGGCGGCGCGTCGTAGCTTCGTCGATATTTCATTAGCGAGCGGGCATCGGAAACGGCGCGGCATCGCCGGCGCTAACCGAGTCGAAAGCGTACGCGCCGCCCTTTTCCACTGCACGGCGATAGGCGGGGCGCGCCTGCATATGGGCAAGATAGTCGCGCAGCTTGGCGTGACGTTCAGTTAGGAGCCCGCCGTACGCGGCAAATTCCAATGGAAATACCATCTGTACATCGGCGGCGCTGAATTCCGTTCCGGCGAGATGCGTGCTAC
>JANNFT010000476.1:0-7925 GCA_031380185.1 Pseudomonadota bacterium | reverse complement strand
CCTTACATCCGGCGCAATTACCCTCAAGCTCTCATAAATATGAACTCTCACGATGCTTGGTACGTTCGATGTTCGAGGAATTGCGCGCCTCGCGATTGGTGGGCATGCGCCATGCGAGCTTTAAGCTCGCGGACGGAATGAGCTTTATCCACTTCGCCGCGATCGAGACCGCCGACGGCAGCAACCCACTGGCGAGTCTTGCTTCGTTTAAACGGTTCCAACAAGGGCTGGGGGATCGTTGTGTAGAGCAACCAGTTGCGCTCAACTTGGTGTCTGTGGATGACTACGGATTGCTTAAATGAACTTGTGCAGAGTAAAAATAGCGCGGAAACGCCCGCGTGATTGAGCTGCAACCGATATGGCTGTGGGATGCGTATTGCTAGTCAAAATGCAACTCGACAACTCGATTACACCATCCGATTGTCCAGTCGATTTCCTTTAAGTCCGGCAGGCTGCCAGGATCATTACTCAAACCGGAAGGGAATACTCGAGCGGCTATTCAGATTGATTTGCAAATGCCAAATGGATTCCCGCAGAGTGTCCCGTCGAATGTTGTAGTCGGGGGCGGCGATGAAACAATGGGTGTTTTATCGCCTTTCGGGAACTTTGCCCAATATTCAAAACTCGATTATCATCACTGACGTATTTGTTATTTTTATTGCGCGCTGCACGCAATAATCAGCAAAACATCCTGAGGAGGAAGCGGCATGGCAAACAATCAAACAGACGAATCGCGGGTGCTGGCAGACGACGTCAAGACGCTGCACAGCATGGGTTATGCGCAAGAACTATCGCGCAGCATGAAGTCGTTTTCTAACTTCGCCATTTCATTTTCCATCATTTGTATTCTTTCCGGCGGCATCAATTCCCTCGGGCAAGCCATCAGCGGCGCGGGTGGCGGCGCCATCGGTATCGGTTGGCCTATCGGTTGTTTGATCTCCTTGGTGTTTGCCCTGGGTTTAGCGCAAATATCGTCGGCTTATCCCACGGCAGGCGGTCTGTACCATTGGGGCTCAATTCTCGGCAATGTCGGCGTCGGCTGGGTAACGGGGTGGCTGAATTTGATCGGACTGGTCACCGTATTGGGCGCGATTAATATCGGCACCTACAGCTTTTTTATCGGGGCGTTCGGACCTAGCTTGGGTATTGCCGATACATTTGCGACCAAGATGATTTTCATGGTCATCATCACCGCGAGCCAAGCAATGTTTAATCACCTGGGAATACGCTTAACGACAAAGCTTACGGACCTCAGCGGATACTTGATTATCGGCGGCGCCGTCCTGATGTTCGTGCTGTTCATGGCTTACGCAAAGGCATGGGATTTCTCGCGGCTCTGGACGTTCACCAACTACAGCGGTTTGCCCGAGGCCGGCGCGGTGTGGCCGAAGACCGAAAGTCTGATGTTCGTATTCTTGCTTGGTTTGTTGCTGCCGATTTACACCATTACCGGATACGATGCATCGGCGCACACCTCGGAAGAAACCGTCGACGCGTCGCGCTCCGTTCCTAAAGGGATGGTCTCTTCCGTGATCTGGTCGGCGATATTCGGCTGGCTGATGCTGTGCGCGTTCGTGCTCGCCATACCGGATATGGGCGAAGCCGCCAAGCAAGGCTGGGGGGTGTTCTTCTGGACATCCGATCAAGTCCTGCCGCAGACCTGGAAGATGATCCTGTATGTCGTTGTGGTGGTTTCGCAATATCTCTGCGGCTTGGCGACGGTTACGTCGGCCTCGCGCATGATTTTTGCGTTCTCCCGCGACGGCGGATTGCCTGGTTCGGCGACGCTGCGAAGCGTCAGTCCGAAATACCGGACACCGGTTGCCGCGATTTGGGCATCGGCTGTGTTGGCCGTGCTCTTTACCAGCTATGCCGAGTGGTACGCGGTGATTGTTTCGGTGACGGTCATTTTCCTATTCTTGTCGTTTACCGTACCGATCTTTTACGGTTTACTGGCCTACGGCAAAACCTGGACCAAGATGGGCCCGTGGGATATGGGGCCAAAATACAAAATCGTTGCGGTACTCTGCGTCGTCGCCATGATCTTGATCTTGATCATTGGCGTACAGCCGCCGTCAGACAAAGCACTCACCATTACCATCGCCTTCTTCATTCTCACGGCGATAGTTTGGTTCGGCTTTGAGCGCCGGCGCTTCAAGGGGCCACCGCAAGGCGTGATGATTCAGCAACGGGCACAAGAAATCGAGCAGGCGGAACGTGCCGTGGGCGAGAAATCGAGTTAGCTTTATCGACGCTGATGGCGCGCAGACTTGAAGGTAAAACAGCACTGATTTCCGGCGGCGCGGGCGGTTGCGGCGCCGCCGCGTCGCTGCTGTTTGCACGCGAAGGCGCGCGCATCGCCATCATTGACAAGCAAGATGGCAGCGCGCTGGCGAAGCAAATCGAAGCCGCGGGCGGCGAAGCGATATACGCCGCCTGCGACGTATCGAAAGCGGATCAGGTAGCGGCCGCAGTAAAGGCCGCGACCGACCATTTCGGCACGATCAACGTACTGTTCAACCACGCCGGCACCATCGTTGTGAAGCCTTTCCTTGAAACCACCGAGCAAGAATGGGATTGGCTGATGGCGGTGAATGTCAAAAGCATGTTCCTGATGACTAAGGCGGTGTTGCCGTCCATGCTTGCGGCGGGCGGTGGAGCGATCGTGTGCACGTCTTCGATCTCCGCCGTCGCGGCGACGCCGATGGAAGTGTTGTACGACACGACCAAGGGTGCAGTGCACATGTTCGCCCGCGCCATCGCGGTGGAATATCGCGATCGCGGCATCCGCTGCAATGCGGTGTGCCCCGGCTTCATCCGCACGCCCCATGGCATGCATGAAGTGGACGCGCTCACCAAACTCGGCGTCGATGCCTCGGAAGCCGCGATGAAAGCGATGCAAGGCCGCATGTGTGAGCCGGAGGAAGTCGCGAAAGCCGCGCTGTTCCTCGCCAGCGACGACGCGAGTTTTGTGAACGGCGCGCATTTGTTTGTGGATAACTGTTTCACGGCCGTATAACAATATTGTCATCCTGATTAATCCACCTGTCATCCTGAGCAACGCGAAGGATCTGTTTTTTACGGCGGCTGTAAAGGCCAAAGCAGATCCTTCGCGTTGCTCAGGATGACATGCTCTTTTTGAATATCACACTATTCATGAAAACCAAACAATCCCCCAACGCCATCATCGACGCCATCAAAAAATCCGACACCGTGCGCGTCAAAGTCGCCGTCGCCGACATCGATGGCATACTGCGCGGCAAGTACATTCACAAAGATAAATTCATCTCGGCCATCGACGGTGGCTTCGGTTTTTGCAATGTCGTGCTCGGCTGGGATTCGAACGACGTCACCTACGACAATGCAAAATTCACCGGTTGGCACACCGGCTTTCCCGATGCCATGGTCCAGCTTGACCTCAACACCCATCGTAATATTCCTTGGGACGACAATGTGCCGTTTTTCCTCGGCGATTTCATCGACGGCAAGGGAAATCCGCTTGGAGAATGTCCGCGCCAGACCTTGAAGCGAGTTCTAAAAAAAGCCGAGAAAATGGGCATGTTGCCGCTGTGCGGCATGGAATATGAATGGTTCAATTTCCGTGAAACACCGCAAAGCTTCGCCGCGAAAAACTACACCCACCCGGAACCGATCTCGCCCGGCATGTTCGGCTACTCGCTGATTCGCATGGGCCAAAATCAACCGTTTTTCAAAGCGCTGATGGAGGAAATGCCGAAGTTCGGCATCCCCATCGAAGGCTTGCACACGGAGACGGGCCCCGGAGTATTTGAAGCGGCAATCCTCTATTCCGAAGCACTGGAAGCCGCCGATCGCGCGATTCTCTTCAAGCTGGCCGCAAAAGAAATCGGCATGCGCTTCGGCATTATGCCGAGCTTCATGGCGAAGTGGTCGCGGCAATATCCGGGTTGCAGCGGACATATTCACCAGAGCTTGTCGGATGGCAAAAAGAACTTGTTCCACGACGCCAAAGACAAGCACGGCATGAGCGCCATATTCAAAAGCTATCTCGCCGGCCAACTCAAAGCGCTGCCGGAACTGATGCCCATGTATGCGCCGACCGTGAATAGCTACAAACGCCTGGTGGACGGCTTTTGGGCGCCGGTGAAACCGACCTGGGGCGTGGATAATCGCACCGCATCGTTCCGCGCCATTCCCGGTTCGCCAAAGGCGACACGGCTGGAAACCCGCTGCCCCGGCGCGGATGTGAATCCCTATCTCGCCATGGCCGCATGCCTCGCCGCGGGGCTGCACGGCGTCGAAAAAAACCTCAAGCTAAGCGATGCACCGATCGAAGGGGAAAATCGCGGCGCGGAAAGTATCGAACGCCTGCCGCGCACCTTGGAACGCTCCACCGCCCTATTCAAGCAATCGAAACTAGCACGGGAATTTTTCGGCGATGCGTTTGTCGATCACTTCGCCGCCACGCGGGAATGGGAATGGCGCCAGTTTCAAGATGCGGTGACCGATTGGGAGTTTAAACGGTACTTCGAAATTATCTAGGGCATACGCCAGACACCCCGTGGATACTTGATCGCAGCCATGCCCTCCTTTAGAGGCGCACCTATATTGCCTCTCAAGGTAGGTATCCGAGGAAAATTGCGCTTCAATATGTAACCTAACGCCGTTACAATCGATAATATCAGCCCGCAATTTTCGTAGCTCATGGTTACGAAACCACGCTCCATGACGATTTCGAATTTTAATTTTCCGACCCCAATCCACTTCGGCCCCGGCGTGAGTAAGCAAGTCGCTGAGCATTTAACCGCCCTCGGCTTCAAGCGCCCGCTGATCGTGACGGACAAAGGCATCGAGCCGCTGCCACTGTTGGCGCAATTCAAGTCCAGTTTGCGGGGCTTGGAAGTGGGCGTATTCTCCGGCGTTCAGGGCAACCCCGTTGCAAGCCAAGTGATGGCGGGAGCCACAGCTTATCGCGCTCATCGTGCCGATTGTGTCATCGGTCTTGGCGGTGGCGCAGCGCTTGACGTCGCCAAGGTTGTTGGTTTGCTCGCAATCCATCCCGGCGACGCCATCGACTATGCGTGGGATCACCCGCAAGTTCGTCCCATCGAAAAAGAATTGCCCTATTTTATTGCGCTGCCAACGACCTCGGGCACGGGCAGCGAGGTGGGCCGCTCGAGCGTGATCTCGGAAGATGATAGCCACATCAAACGCGTGATTTTCTCGGCTAAGATTCTTGCGAAAGCCGTGTTCGCCGACCCGGAACTGACCTTGGATTTACCCGCAAAAGTCACCGCCGCGACGGGCATGGACGCGCTCACCCACAACGTCGAATCCTATCTCTCGCCGGCGTATCATCCGATCTGCGATGGCATCGCGCTAGAGGGTGTGCGCATTGCCGCCAAGGCGTTGCCGATTGCGGTGCGCGACGGCAAGAATATCCAAGCACGCGGCGACATGATGATGGCCTCGATGATGGGCGCCATCGCGTTCCAAAAAGACTTGGGCGCCACTCACTCTTGCGCCCATGCGTTGGGCACCGTAGCCGACATGCATCACGGACTCGCGAACGGCATCATGATCGACCATGTGATGCGTTTCAACAAATCCGCGGCGCTGGAAAAGTTTCACGTCCTGGCGCAGGTCGTCGGTGTAGAAAAATCCAGTAATGAATCCAGCGCCAATGCATTCATCGACTGGTTGACGCAATTGAAAGCGGACATCGGCATTCCCGCAAAGCTGGCTGAGATGGGCGTCAACAAAAGTCATCTTGATCGCCTAGTGGCCATCGCCGTGCCGGACATTTGCCATCGAACCAATCCGCGGCCTTGCGACAAGGAAGATTTCGTTCGAATTTTTTCCGAGGCGTTTTGAGTGAATTGTCATCCTGAGTCTAGGAATGGATTCGATCTTCGATTGACGGAATGTGGCCCAACCCGTAAACGACAAAGTAACAGAATTTGTGATCCTGAGCACATACCTCATGTCATCCTGAACCCTTCGCTGCGCTCGAGGGTAAACTCCGCGAAGGATCTGCTTTTAGTGGGCGCCGGAAAGCAGATCCTTCGCGTTGCTCAGGATGACATAGGTAATTGAAAACGTTAACGTGAATAGTAAACGTTATTTCGTATACATAGTGGCAAGCAAGTCACGCCGGCTCTACATCGGTGTGACCAGCGATCTTGAGCGACGAGTCTTCGAACACAAGTCAAAAAGCATTGCCGGTTTTACCACGCAATACAACATCGACCGGCTGGTATATTTTGCGGATACCGGCGATGTCGTCGCCGCTATCGAGCGGGAAAAGCAACTCAAAGCTTGGCTTAGGGCAAAAAAAATTAAGCTGATTGAATCGACGAATCCAACGTGGGAGGATCTTAGTTGTGATTGGTTCGGCGACCCGCAATTTCAAAAAGCAGATCCTTCACGTAGTTTATCCTCGAGCGAATTGTGACCTTCACGGTTACAGCGAACGGATCAGGATGACACATTGGTAAATTGATGATGCCAGGAAATTCACGTATGTTAAAGATAGGCCTATCCGCCTGCTTCTTTCACCCCGACCACGACCGTAACATCTTCAAAGGCAAGACGTTGCAATATTTGGAGCAATCCCTTGCACGCTGGGTCATGTCGCGCGGCGCGATATTGTTCATGATTCCGGCGCCGGGCGAGAACAGCCCCATCAAACTAAACGATTACGCACGCGAACTCGATGGCCTGGTGCTGCAAGGCGGTTCGGATTTGAGCCCCACCAGCTACGGCGAAACGCCGTTGAAGCCCGAGTGGAGCGGCGACAAGATTCGCGACGACTACGAAATTGCATTGACGCACGCTTTTATGAAAGTGCAGAAGCCGGTGCTCGGCATCTGCCGCGGCGTGCAATTGATAAACGTCGCGATGGGCGGCTCGCTGTTTCAGGACATCATCACCCAGCGGCACGGCGCGCAATCCCATCGCGATGCCGTGTTGTATGACCAAGCCTTTCACGAGGTGGAATTCGTCGCGAATTCCGGCCTGGCCAATTTGTTTCCTGGCGCCCTAAAAGCCAAGGTCAATACCGTCCATCACCAGGCGCCGAAGGATATCGGCAAGGACCTTAACGTGGAAGCGTGGTCCGTACCCGATCGCATCCCCGAGGCGCTACGTTGGCAAGGCGGCAGCTACGTTTTTGGCGTACAGTGGCATCCTGAATTTCAAGATCCAGCACGCACGGACTTGCTCGACACCAAACCCATCCTCGATGAATTCCTCAGCGCGGCGCGCGCTACATCATCCGTTTGAAGAGACGATAACCATGCTCAAAATTCTGAATCCCACGAACAACACGTTGATCAAAGAATTAACCGATGATAGCGCCGCGAGCATCGCCGACAAATACGCGATGGCGCGCAGGGCGCAGAAGTCGTGGGCCGTAACGCCTATCAAAGAACGAATCGCTTGTTTAAAACGATTTCGCGCCCTCGTTGCCGACCGCATCGAGCCGCTGGCAAAAACCCTCACGTCGGAAATGGGTAAACCCATTACCCAGGCACGCAACGAGTTGAATGGACTCTTACCGCGTATCGATTTCTTCTGCGACAGCGTTGCCGATTCGATCATGCACGAAGCGCTGATGACCGAAGGCGACACGCACGAATGGATTACTCACGAACCTCTCGGCGTGATCGCCAATATTTCCGCGTGGAACTATCCCTACTTCGTCGGCGGCAATGTATTCGTTCCCGCGCTGCTAACCGGCAATGCCGTGCTCTACAAACCTTCGGAATTTGCAACGCTAACGGGCCTCGCAATCGGTGCGTTGCTGCACCAAGCCGGTATCCCGCAGAAAGTATTTCAGGTTGTCGTGGGCGCCGGGGTGGGCGGCGCCGCCTTGCTCGAACAGCCGGGCAACGGGGTTTTATTTAACGGCTCCTACGCACCGGGGAAACCCATCGCCGAAGCGG
>JANNFT010000464.1:0-3271 GCA_031380185.1 Pseudomonadota bacterium | reverse complement strand
CCGCGCGCATGCCGATGATGTTGAAAGGTCCGACCGGCTGCGGCAAAACCCGTTTTATGGAATACATGGCGTGGAAGTTGGGCAAACCACTCATTACGCTCGCGTGCAATGAAGACATGACCTCGTCGGATTTGGTTGGGCGTTTTTTGCTCGATGCGTCTGGCACCCATTGGCAGGACGGCCCGCTCACCTTGGCGGTGCGCAACGGCGCGATTTGTTACCTGGACGAAGTGGTGGAAGCGCGCCAGGATACAACGGTCGTGATTCATCCGCTTACTGATACACGGCGCATGTTGCCGCTCGACAAGAAAAATGAAACCGTTGCGGCGCACCGGGATTTTCAGTTGGTGATTTCCTATAATCCCGGGTATCAGAGCGTGTTGAAAGATCTCAAGCAATCGACCAAGCAGCGCTTCGGTGCGCTCGATTTTGGTTATCCGAACCACGACGTCGAAGCGGAAATCGTCGTGCACGAATCGGGCGTTGATGCCGATCACGCGGGCAAGCTGGTCAGCATCGCCGAGCGGTCACGCAATCTCAAAGGTCATGGCCTAGACGAAGGAACCTCGACCCGCATGCTGATCTACGCCGGCCAGTTGATCGCCCGGGATATCGATCCCGTTGCCGCTTGCCGCGTGGCCTTGGTGCGGCCCATCACCGATGACCCCGATATGCGTGACGCGTTGGATGCGATTGTTCGGACTTATTTCTAAGACCGTGCTTGCCTTAAGTTCGCGAGGTTTTGGACTATGATCGAACCCCACCCTCATGGCCTTAGGCCAGCAGCTAGCCTCGGGCTACCCCGTCCCGACCCCCGTTCGAGCCGGGGGCAGGCTCTTCTCCCGCCTCAGCGGGACAAGGAGAACGTCCCCTCTCCCCCGAAACCGGGGGAGAAGGTTAGGGTGAGGGGGTATTCAAGCGAGCAAAAAGCAAGCGTAGTTTCAATTTCGAGCGATAGCCCCTGATCACCGATTCACCTGATATTCGCCCCAAACTGCCGGCGAACTTAGATCCAGCGCTCACCACCCTAATCCAATCGGCGGCAACGGCGGCCCATGGCAAACTGGGTGACGTTGGGCTCGACGCCTACATTGGTGGCTTAATCAAACTCAAAACCCACGGCGCGGGCTGGGCGCCGCTCGTAGCCTATCTGCGCCAAGTGCCGCAGGTAGTGGAAATTTTGGACGCAGGCGTCATTCAACCTTTGATCGAAACGGCGACGCGCGTAAGCGAACGTGCCGGCACGGCGCCGCTTGATCAGTTCTTCGCGACCAGCACACTCGCTGCGCGGAAGCTGGGTGACAGCGTTTCTTTCCTCGAGTACCTGCGCCTAATCAGCGAAACATCGGCCGTATCGCCGGGCGTATTGCCACTGTTCTTCGACCGCCTGCCCACATTGCTTGAGGGCTTGACGATCACCGGACTCAGGCGCTGGGTGCAAGTGGGACTGCGTACCCATTCCCGCGATGCCGATGCGCAAAAGAAATATTTTTCCCTCGACAGTAAAGACGCTGTCGCCATGCTCAAGTTGGGCGGCGAGGGCACTCTGTTCACCCATGTCCACCGGCGTTTGCAGCTTTACTTGCGCGCGCTGTGGGGGCACGAGTGGATCATGCATCCCAAGGCCAAAAAGGATCTGGCGATCCACAATCACCGGCCCTTCATTGATGGCCAAACAATTTACCTTCCAGACGTCTATGGCGGAAAGAAAATCGGCCCGGGCGCGGAACTTTATCGAGCCGCCGCCGCCCACGCTGCAGCGCATCTGACTTTCACCCGCGCCCGCTTCAAAGTCGGGAACTATAAACCGATCAAGATCGTGGTCGTGTCGATGCTCGAGGATGCGCGCGTGGAAGCCTTGGCGATACGCGAATTTCCCGGCTTGCGCAATATCTGGAAAACATGGCACGTGGCCACACCGGAACTCGGCGGAACCTTCGTCGAACTCGTCGCGCGCTTATCCCGTGCCTTGCTTGATCCCGGATACGCCGACGATCATCCTTGGGTAGACCGTGGCCGCCTCATGTGGGCGGAGAACCAAGCGCGGCTCGAAGACCAAAACCTTAGCGTCGAACTCGCCAATCCGCTTGCCAACGACATCGGCCAGACGCGGCTACAGTTCAACTACAAGACCTACGTCGTGCAACCGCCGTACCGCGACGATCACTCGTTCATGTGGCACTACGGCGACGACAACGTCCCGCAAACGTTGGACGAGGACGACGACATCGTCCTCGAAGAAATCAAAACCAATCCAGAAGAAGCCGATCAAGCCGACCATCCGGAATTGCGCGAAGCGCAAGTCGAAGACCCTGATCCCGACAAGAAAGAGCAAGACTCGCCGCATGCCATCGCACTTGAGTTAGTCACGCACTCCGCTGACTACGGTGAGTGGGATTACACCATCGGCCTGGAGCGGCCATCGTGGTGTACGCTATTCGAAAAGCAACCGGTGCTCGGCGATCCGAGTTTAATCGACGCAATGCTGCATCGTCACGAAGCCTTGCAACAGCGCGTCAAAGCGTTGATTCGCGCCGCACAAATTCAGCAAGCGTTGCGTCTGCGCAAGCAACACGAAGGCGATCGCATGGACCTCGACGCCGCGATCCGCGCCGTGATCGATATTCGCAGTCAGCACCAGCCCGATCCGCGCATCAACATGCGCACCGTGCGCCGCGGCCGCGATCTGTCGGTGTTGGTGTTGTTGGATATTTCCAAATCAACCGGCGACATCATTCGCAGCGAAAACACCACGGTGCTCAATCTCGCACGGGAATCGCTGGCTTTGTTGGCTGAGGCGATGAGCGAGTTGGGCGATGAATTCGCCATCCATGGCTTCACCTCCAATGGCCGGCGCGACGTGAGTTATTTTCGCTTTAAAGATTTTGGCGCGCCCTACGGTACCCAAGCAAAAGCCGCGCTCGCCGGCATCACGCCGCTACTTTCCACGCGCATGGGACCGGCCATTCGCCACGCCGGCGAGTTCTTGCGCGCGCAGCCGTCCGGGCGCAAACTATTGTTGGTGATAACCGACGGCGAGCCGTCCGATATCGACATTCACGATCCGCGTTATTTAATGATGGATGCGAAAAAAGCTTGCGAAGGATTGATGCGCCACGGCATCCAGCCGTTCTGTATGAGCCTCGACCCTCGCGCCGACAAATATGTCTCCACCATCTTCGGCCGCCGCAATTACGTGGTCATGGACAAGATCGCCAGACTACCGGAAAAACTGCCTCTGATTTACCTACGCATGACTCAGCACTAGGAG
>JANNFT010000445.1:0-1615 GCA_031380185.1 Pseudomonadota bacterium | reverse complement strand
GCCTCACCACCAAATTTCTTCGACAATACCAGTGTGATCGCCGCCGTTAACGTGGTCTTCCCATGATCCACGTGACCTATCGTCCCCACATTCACGTGCGGCTTGGTCCGCTCAAACTTTCCTTTTGCCATTTTTTGTCCTTACTATTTCTTGTTGATGACCGCTTCAGCAACGTTTTTGGGCGCTTCCGTATAATGCTTAAATTCCATCGTATACGTCGCACGTCCCTGCGTTGCCGAACGAAGTGACGTTGAATAACCAAACATCTCGGCCAACGGCACTTCTGCCTTAATCACTTTAATGCCAGCAACATCGTCCATGCCTTGAATCATTCCGCGACGAGAACTTAAGTCGCCGACTACGTTTCCCATAAATTCCGGGGGAGTCTCGACCTCAACCGCCATCATCGGCTCAAGAAGCACCGGACTCGCTTTGCGCATGCCGTCTTTAAACGCTATGGACGCCGCCATCTTAAAAGCGTTTTCGTTCGAGTCCACTTCATGGTACGAGCCATCAAACAAAGTTACCTTGACGTCGACCACCGGAAATCCCGCTAGTACGCCGTTGGGGAGCGTTTCTTCCAATCCTTTATTTACCGCGGGAATATATTCGCGCGGAACAGAACCGCCCTTGACCGCATCAACGAATTCGAATCCTTTGCCGGTCTCGTTTGGTTCCATTTTCAACCAAACGTGGCCATACTGACCACGGCCACCAGACTGTTTGACGAACTTTCCTTCGATCTCCACGGTCTTCTTGATCGCTTCGCGGTAGGCGACTTGCGGAGCGCCTACGTTAGCTTCAACGCCGAACTCGCGTTTCATCCGATCGACGATGATCTCCAAGTGCAATTCGCCCATCCCAGAAATAATGGTTTGGCCGGAGTCTTGGTCGGTACGTACGCGGAACGACGGATCTTCCTGTGCTAGACGATTGAGCGCAATACCCATTTTTTCCTGGTCCGCCTTGGTTTTTGGCTCTACGGCGACGTGAATCACCGGCTCAGGGAAAATCATGCGCTCGAGGGTAATAACCTTGCCGGGGTCGCAAAGTGTTTCGCCCGTCGTGGCTTCTTTCAAGCCAATCGCTGCGGCGATGTCGCCGGCGCGGATTTCATCAATGTTCTGGCGCTCGTTGGCGTGCATTTGCACCAGGCGGCCAATGCGTTCTTTTTTGCCTTTGACAGGGTTGTAAACCGTATCGCCGCTTTTAACAACGCCCGAATAGACGCGCACGAAAATTAATTGGCCGACGAATGGGTCTGTCATGATTTTGAAAGCCAACCCGGCGAAAGGCTCATCGTCATTCGCTCTGCGCTGGCCTTGAGTACCGTTCTCTAACTCACCCGTCACCGGCGGAATGTCGGTCGGCGCCGGCAAAAATTCGATAACCGCATCCAACATGGCCTGCACACCCTTGTTCTTGAACGCGGAGCCACACAGCATCGGCACAATTTCAAAAGAGATAGTTCGCTGGCGCAATGCTTTTTTGATTTCTCCCTCGGAGAGATCACCCTCTTCGAGGTATTTGTTCATTAGCTCTTCCGACGCTTCCGCTGCGCACTCGAGCATCTTTTCGCGCCACTCTTTTGCGGTTTCTTGCAGTTCGGGCGGAA